>JBCAZO010000016.1:0-15679 GCA_038532975.1 Pseudomonadota bacterium | reverse complement strand
GTCCCATGGCGGTCGCGGCCGCTCTGTCGCTCTCGGGGGTGTTTAATGTCGATGTGCCGCAATGGCTGGTGGATGCCTAGAATCAACAAAATCAAAGTACAAAGCACATGTCCCATGTGCTTTTGAAGCACTGCCCGTGACGCAGAGCAAGAGGCCACGTCCCCCGGTTAGCCCAACATCATTCAGACTGTGTCCGAGCCTGCTTGGGCGCGGGTGTTCAAGCAAACTCGACAAACTTCGAAAACGGCATCTCGCGCAGCCGTTCTCCGGTCAGTGCAAAGATGGCCGATGCAAGGGCCGGTGCAGCGGGAGGCACGGGTGGCTCTCCGACACCCAGGACTCTGTCCCCATTTTCAAGACCTCGCACGGTGATCTCCGGGCACTGATTGAGCCGCATCGAGTGATAAAGATCGTAGTTTTCCTGCTCGGCGACGCCATCCTCATAGGTAATTTCGCCAAACATCGCATGCCCCAGCCCAAAGATGACGCCGCCTGCGACGTTGTTCTCAAAATTCACGGGGTCTACGACCGTTCCAACTTCCGCGGCCACCCAGACGTTTGTGATGCGCAGGCCATCTTCGGTCTGCTCGACATCAACCACTTCGGCGCAGGGCACGCCAAATGACTTGGTGAAGGCCACACCACGACCTAAGCCAGCGCCGGGCGCAGGGCCGGACCAGTTTGACATCTCTGCAACGGCTTCGAGCACCTTTTGAGACAACGGGTCGTTGCAAAGCCTGAGCCGTTCTTCGAGCGGATCAGCCCCTGCTGCGTGGATCAACTCATCCAACCCGGCATTGTAGAAAAACCCGTTGGAGGACGCCCCCACGGAGCGCCAGGAACTGATCGGAGCCAGCTCTGGTGCGCGATATCCGGTGACACGGTGATGCGGAATGGCGAAGGGCTGCTCAAAGGCCCCTGCAATGATCTGGCTGTCGGGTCCGGGCACGGTCTGGTTCTGTCGCGCCATTTGCGATCCGGTGACCGAGGGCATGGCAATCGAGAGGTCATAGGCCTCGACCTGACCGTCCTTAACCGATCCGCGCATTCGGGCCATGGCGATCTGACGCGGGAAATCATGCAACATGTCCTCTTCACGTGAATAGGTCAGCTTGACCGGCGTACCCTTCATTTGCATCGCGATTTCAGTGGCTTGCTTGACGACTTCATCTTCAAGCCTATGCCCGAAACTGCCGCCGATCATCTGCCCATGCACTTTGATCTGATCGGGCGAGAGCCCGGTGAGGCGCGCCACGTTGGCCTGAATAAAGCGTGGCACTTGTGTGCCGGTCCAGACCTCGGCACCATCATTATCCACACGCACGACGGCATTGATCGGTTCAAGCGGTGCATGGGCAAGGTACGGCGCGCGGTACTCGGCAGTCACCGCGTCGGACCCCAACGCGGCGTCCACGTCGCCATCATCGCGTTTGCGGCTGTCTTGTGCGTCGGCGGTGAAACTGTCCGAGAGCGTTTGCCAATGCGCGTCCATCGTTTCGGGCATCGGCCCTTTGGGCCAGCTTGCCTCAATCGCGCGCGCGCCTTGAATGGCGCGCCAGGTGTTGTCGGCGATGATCCCCAAGCCGCCGGTAATTTCGACCACTGAACTCACACCACGTATTTTGAAAGCCTCTGCCGTATCATATTTGCCCAATCCGCCACCCTGTGACGGGTTCATCAGCACGGTAGCATGCACCATGCCAGGCACGGTCACGTCGATGCCGTAGCTTTGCGTGCCAGTTGATTTGGGCACGATGTCCAGACGCTGTGTTGGTTGACCGATCAGACGCCATTGGGATGGCTCACGAAGCGGGACGTTCTGGACCGGATCAAGTGCCGCAGCCAAGCCTGCAAGCTCAGTGTAAGGCAGGCGGCTGTTATCTGGCAGGATCACGGCCCCGGACTCTGTGCGCAGTTCGGATACATCCACGCCGCTTTGCTCTGCCGCAGCCAGTTTGAGCGTTTCGCGGGCCGAGGCTCCCGCCGCGCGCAGTTTGTCAAAGCCGTCTGGGATGGTGGTTGAGCCGCCCGTGATTTGCAGGCCGATGAATTTCGAAGCTGCGGAGACCGCGATTTGCGCAGCGTCTTGCATAAACCCGCCTGCTGGCACGAGAAACTCAGAGGCTTCTTCCGCCAAAGCCTGATTCCAATAAGCCACATCTGGTGCGCCGGGATCGATCGAAATCTGATCCAGTTCCACGTCCAGTTCTTCGGCAATCAATAGGGCTTGTGCATGGTAAGCTCCCTGGCCCTTGTCCGCGCGCGGTGTGATCAGAGTGATCCCATCTGGCGTGATCAACACATACGGTGTCAGCGCCGCGTCACCGTCATTGAGCCCAGCCAGAAGCGGGTTCTTGTAAGGTGTCTGGTAGCGCCACGTACCAAAGGCCACACCGCCCGCCACAGCCACGGCTCCGACAAGAAGCGTCCGGCGCGTGATCTTTCCCAACCGGCTCATCCTAAACCTCCTGCAGTTTGGAGGCGGCTGACTTGATCGCTGCGCGGATGCGAGGGTAGGTGCCACAGCGGCAGAGGTTGCCAGACATAGCGTCGTCGATGTCCTGATCTGTGGGGTTCGGCGTTTCCGCAAGCAACGCGGCAGCCTGCATGATCTGTCCGGACTGACAATACCCGCACTGTGCCACCTGATGGTCGATCCAGGCGGATTGCACGGCGTGCAAAGCCTCAGGCGTGCCCAACCCCAGAATGGTGGTCACATCCCCCCAGACATCACCCGCCTGAACCTGGCAGGACCGCACTGCTTCGCCATCAATATGCACGGTGCAGGCACCACATTGCGCGATGCCACAGCCATATTTGACGCCTGTAATGCCAAGCTCATCTCGCAAAACCCAAAGAAGCGGCATGTCGTCTTCGACATCCACCTCATGACGCGTTCCATCAACAGTGATCTGCATGGCGGTCTCCTGAACACCACCCCCGTGCCCGGTTTTCAATGGAAAGATACCATGTCCCAATATCGGCGCGAAGGCGTTTCTGAACTAACTAGTTCAGAAGGCGGCGTTTCGCCAGCCTGATCTGAGAAAAGTGATGCAACGTCAGCGCGCACGCACCAACAGGATAAGTCCCAAAGACACAAGCCCGATCCCGGCCCATTCCAGCGGCACTGGTACTTCTCCCAACACCGGTATGGCAAGGACAGCGGCGGTTGCAGGCACGGCGGCGGAAAACCCAGCTGTGCCGTTCGGGCCAAGGTGATTGGCGGCTAGAGAAAACAAAATAACTGCGAGAAACCCCGGTCCCAACCCTTGGAACAGAGCCTGTCCGAGGATCGTGCTCAGGGGCGTCTCCGCCATGCCGCTTGGCAGCAAGAGGGCCCATATCGGCAAGAAGAGCAAGGCGTTTGGAATATTGACCAGCACAAGTGCCTGACGCGGTTTTACCTTCCAATGTCTCAGGCTGAAAATATAGATGGATTGTATGGCCGCTGAAGTGAGGAATAGGGTAATGCCCAGCCACACATTGCCGTTCCCGGCCCCGATCCCGGTTGAGCCGACCAAAACAGCGCCGATGACGATCATCGCCAGCGCCGCAGCTTGCATCCGGCCGGGTAATTGGTGGCTGACAAAGGCAACCAAAGCGCCGGTGAAAATGGGCAATGCACCATTCGAAAAGACACCAGCATAGGCAACTGACGCCTCACTCAGGCCAAGATACATACACATCGTGTAGATCATGCCCGGCCCGGTCATCGACAGCAGCGCTGCTGCCCAGATCGGTATATGGCGCGGCCACCACGCCCACAGGAAGGGCAAGCAGATAATCCCTGCCGCAGTGAACCGCAGCGCCGCAATATCACCGGCTGTCAGAGTGGTTTGCACACCAGCGCGGGAAAACACAAAGAACGCGGACCAGATGATCAAAACGGCCACGGCACTGGCAATGCCAAGGGATACGTTCTGTGTTTGATCTGCGTTGGGTTGGGTTTGGGTTTGCGCCATGCGCCACCAGTGTCAGACGGTTCTGGGACTGTCCAGTCTCTGAAAAACGATGGATGCAAAAGAAACGCGCCGGCGGAGGGGCCGGCGCGTCCGAGGGCGATAAGACGGTCGCCTATTCGTGCGCTTCTTCTTCAAAAACGCGCTTTAGCCTCTCCGGACTTTTTGCGGCAGCCTCATCCGCCTCCATCTCACGCTTTTCAATCCCGGCTTGCATGATGTGAAACAGAAGCCAGAGCGCCACTCCGATGATGACGAGGATCATTTCCATGCCCACCATCGGATAGATCGGACCGATTTGCGACAGGTCTGCACCTGCCCAGGTTTCAACTGAAGTTGTAGACATCATTCGCTCCTTTCTATGTTAGCAGTCCAAGGCGCTTGGCCTCTTCGATATCAGCCTGCGAGATTGCAATCGCGTCCATTTCCTCAGCGATTTCTTCGCTCATATCGAGGCCGACAAGTTCAACTGCCGGAGGCACACGCAACATGCCGATGCCCATCAGGATCTTCGAGACGATCCACGCTGGAATAAAGCCCAGAACGATGAACATGATGCACGCGCCCATGAACTGACCCCATGGGGTGATCACTGCGACGGTTTCATGATAGGCCGCTGTTGCGGGATGACCCCAGAGCATGAAGCCACAGATCACCAGGCCAATAAAGCCCGCGTAGCCGTGCACGGCGATTGCACCAACCGGATCGTCGATCTTGAACTTACGTTCGACCCAGAAGTGAAGCTTGTAGGCACAGACCGCGCCGATCCCGCCGATGATCATAGCCTGAATCGGGTGGTAGAGGTCATTGCCAGCTGACGCTGTGATTACGCCTGCCAGACCGGCCGAGTAGGTCCAGAACGCTTCGCCCTTGGACACCACATAGCCCGCCAGCAGACCGCCTGATAGTGACATCAGGAAGTTAAACACAATGGCCGATAGGGTGGTCGGGGTGAGGTAAATCGTCGTTGCCGTAAAGTTCACGACACCTTCGGCTCCGCCCAGCGTTCCATGATCGATGATTGGCACGTTGCAGGCGACGTAGAAGCCCCAGAACCCACAATAGATCAGGAAAAGGCCAATTGTGACCAACCACTTGTTGTGCGGGTTGATGTTGCGCGGAGTGCCATCCGGAGCAAACTTACCGATCCTCGGTCCCAGCACACAAACCACACCAAGGGCAAAGCCACCGGCAATGGCATGGATCACACCAGATGCATAGGCATCGTGATAGCCCAGTTGCGTGACCATCCAGCCATCCGGGTGCCAGCCCCAGGCCGCGTCGATGATCCAAGTGCCCGACCCAATGACGACGGCCAGAATCCAGAATGCCGAAGGTCGGATGCGTTCGATGGTCGCGCCTGAAACGATCGAGGCCGCCGTCCATGAAAAGAGCAGGAAGGCCGCCCAGAACACACCATTGAGACGGTTCCAGAAGCTGTTTCCAAGCTCTACGCCATAGCCTTGTGCCGATTCCAGAGCAGGTCCGGGTCCACCGAGGTGCGTGCCCATCAGCTCTGACCATGGCACAGCATTATCGGATTGCGTTATGCCGCCGGTGATGCCAGGCCCGTTTGGAAAGGCAAAGTAAATCCACCATCCAAAGAAGAAGAACGTGACTGTCACCAGCGGTATCAGCATGGTGTTCTTCATCAGTGTGTGAACGTGGTTTTTGTGACGTGTCGCGCCGACCTCATACATACAAAAGCCGACGTGAATCAAAAACATCAGCGGAATGGTGATCCAGTAGTAAAATTCGGTAAAGATCACCGTAAGCGCACCGATATCGGTATCCATAAACTGTCCTCCCGTTGTGGGGGCGTTTGCCGGTGTTTTGGAGGTCCGTTTTCGAACCGGAGCAAATCGCCCGTATCTTGTGTCCCGGCTCGACAGAGCCTCATTCGCCCTGTCTTGGTTTGGGGGAAGACAAGGCGAATACAGGCTAAGATTGCCTATTAATTATGCGCTTAGCTAGAAAAAAGAGCAGATTTAAAAAACTTTTTTCCCTAAATGAATAAAATATTCTCTTTTAGCAGGATCTTGCATTGTTTGGTTCATGTTTCCGACACGGCGGGAAAGGATCTTGCGTTGCCGGTTTCGATCAGGATTTTGACGGATTTGTAGAGTGCACTGAACTGTCTAGGTGGCGGGCGCCGTCCTAAAGGCGAATGACCAGGATTTTTTTCATGGCTGGTAGTGCTGGTCTGCGATTTCCAAAGTTCGGTCGAGGATTGCCAAACCTGCATCAAGGTCCTCACGGCTGATGTTCAACGGCGGGGTTAAGCGAATGCAGTTTGAGAAGAACGACAGGTAAAGCCCTTCATTCATTGCAAATTTCATCATTTCAGTCATGGGTGTTGCCGCGTCGCCTTTGGCTGCGAAGGGCACGAGCATCTCTCGGGTATCGCGGTTCTTGACCAGTTCAATCGCGTTGAACATACCCTTGCCGCGAATGTCGCCGATGCAGGGATGCTTGTCGGCCAGTTTGGCCAATTCAGAGCGCAAATACTCCCCCGAAGCCGTCGCCTGCGCAAGCGTGCCTTCCTCTTGCATCGCGCGAATGGCCGCCACGCCCGATGCGCAAGCCAATGGATGACCGGCATAGGTCAACCCACCGGGCAGGGGGTAGTCCTTGAGCCAGTCCGCCAGAGTTCTGGAAACTGACATCGTACCCAGTGGAACATAGCCCGAGTTGATGCCCTTGGCCGAACTTAGGATATCCGGGGCCACACCCCAGTGATCACAGGCGAACCATTCTCCGGTACGTCCAAAACCGGCCATAACCTCATCAAAGATAAGCAGTATACCGTGCCGGTCGCAGGTCTCACGAATAGAGCGCAGATAGCCTTCAGGCGGCACGAGAATGCCATTGGTCCCGACAATCGGCTCCAGGATCACCGCGGCCACGGTTTGCGGGTTTTCGTACATCAGCAGTTCTTCGAGATGCGGCCCGCCCTGGCTCACCGGGCAATTTGCACTGTCGGTGTGCCCCATCGGGCAGCGATAGCAGTAAGGGTCCAGCATGCGCACCACACCGGGCATGTCGCCGCGCGTCAGGTGATGTCGCGGATCACCGGTGAGGCTGAGCGTGCCACCTGTCGCGCCATGATAGCTGCGATAGCGCGCCACGATCTTGGTTCGCCCGGTGTAATGCCGCGCCAGACGGATTGCCAGTTCGTTGGCCGCAGAGCCGCCTGTGGTGAAGAAGGTTGAGGTGATCGGCTCTGGCGTGATCTCGGTCATGAGTGCGGCCAGTTCCGAGCGCACATCCGAGCCCATCGCAGGCCCGATATAGCAGAGCTTATCCGCCTGATCCTTGATGGCCTGCACGATCTTGGGGTGCTGATGGCCAAGGTTGGCATTCACCAGCTGCGACTGGAAATCGAGATACCGCTTTCCGGTGCTGTCCCAGAACCAGCTACCTTCGGCGCCGGTGATCACGGGCGGCTTGCTGCCTTGCTTGGACCAGCTTTGCAAATAGTGATTGGCATGCATCTCCTGCACCCATTCAGGATCATGCGTCGGATATTCATTTGAAAATTCAGACATCTCGGGGCTCCAATTCTGGGCTTCAGTCGAAAATGTGAGACGGCGTGCCGAGGATTTCCTGGTCCACGGTGATGCCAAGGCCAGCGCCCTCCGGTGGGGCAATACGGCCATCTTTTCGCACTGGCGTATCGGGGGCGAGGCGGGGGGCCACGTAGTGATTGAGATCGCAGGTGTTCATCAGCCCGCGTTTGGGCGTCGATGCCGCCAAGTGTAAGCTGGCTGCCGTCGCGATGTCACTGCCCCAGCAGTCTTCGATGCAAAGCTGCGTTCCGAGGGTGGCGCAAAGATCGCGTACAACCCGGCAGGCGCTCAACCCGCCAAACTTTGATAATTTCAGGGCCATCGCGTCCATACATCCTCGAGAATGTCCCTCCAGCACGCTTGCGATGTCCTGGGCGGTTTCATCAATCTTCATAGGCAGACCCGTGGCGGCGCGCACATGGGCGCATTCCTCTGTGGTGCGGCAGGGTTGTTCGAGCATGATATCAAGATCACGCACCGCTCGGCCCACACGCGTGGCCTCCAGCGCCGTCGCCCCGCAATTCCAGTCGCCATAGACCAGTGGCCCAGGCCCCACTTCGGCACGCACGGCCTTCAGCCGCTCGACATCGGCCTGCCAATCGGCATCTGCCCCCAGCTTGACCTGAAACTGCGTGATGCCCTGATCCTGCGCATCGCGCGCTATGCGCGCCATCTCATCGGGGGCCACGCAGGTGATGGAATGATAAACCGGCATGTCCGCCACCGCACGTCCACCCAAAAGCGCATAGAGCGGAAGATTGGCGGCTTTGCCTGTCAGATCCCACAACGCCATGTCGATGAGCGATTTGGCGTAGGGATGGCCCGGCAGGTGGGCGTTGAGCCGGTCCATAAGGGCCGCAGGCCCAACCGGGTCCGCACCCAAAAGCAGGGGTGTCATCTCCTCCACAGCGGGTGCTGTGCCGCGCCAATAGGCCGGCAGGTAATGCGGAATGGCGCAATACTCGCCCCAGCCTGTGAGGCCCGTATCTGTTTCAATACACAAGATCACCGAGGGCGTATCGTCACAGGTTTTGCCACCCGCCATGTAGTAAGTTTCATGCGCCGTCAGGGCCACGTCCCAGAGGATTAGCTTGGTGATCTTCATGAGGCGTCTCCGTAAAACCTCGATTTGTTCATTAGCCCCGCGCCGCGCCAATAGGCCGCCGCCAAAAGCGGTCCGGGTTCCATGCGCGCCGCATGCCGCTGCCAGGGTACGTGATGCGCAACGTCGCCCGCATGCAGAACCCGCGTACCAACACCATCGCTTGTCAGTGCACAGGATCCGGCCAGCATCACATACCATTCTTCGGGTTCATGCGCGTGATCGGGATAGATTAGACCTTCACCCCAAAACCCGACTGAGATGCGCATGTCGTCAGAGACGTAAAACCCTTCGGGTGAGACCACGTTCACAAAGGCATAATTGGCCAGATAATGCGCGTCGAACCCATCGGTTTCGGTGTAGCTCTGCGTCCAGGGCAGGTGCGGGATCGCCTGTATCAAGGCCTGTGTGGCAGGGGCCGTAAGATCCGATGTTTCGCGGCAGCGAGCGGGTAAAGTATCACAAACCGGGTGCGGCATGGGCCGCGCTTTGGGAGAGACTTCAAGACCCTCCATGCGATCTGCAAACCAAGACAGCTCTCCGCCGATGTCTTTGGCCAATTGCGTCAAGGCTGAGAGAAGAAGAGCCGTCATCGCCTCAGCCCTCGTAAACCGCCACTGGCTTGCCAAGAATGTCCGGGTCTGGCGCAACGCCCAATCCGGGCGCGCTTGGCGGTGTGGCAAAGCCCTGTGCGTTGCGCGCGCCTTGTTCCGGCACCGGATCGTCGCTGAGGTGATAATGGCAAAGCCAAGAAGCTAGTCGGTTCTCATCTGGAGTTGAAGCGGCAAGATGAATGGCGGCGGTATCGGCCAAAGCACTGCCACCCACATCCTCGATATGCATTTGCCAGCCGACCGAGACGCCAAAGTCCCGGATCTGGCGCGCCCGGGTCAGGCCGCCCACACGGTTGGGTTTGACTTTCACGCCTTCACAAGCTCCGCGTTTCCACGCCTCTAAATGGTCTTGGAATGTGTGCATGCATTCGTCCAGCATGATCGGGTTTTGTACCCGTTTGGCCACATGCGCGCATTGGTCCAGCGTCTCGCAGGGCTGCTCGACCCAATCGCGCGCGGCGGCTGAGTTGAGCACTTCAATGGCCATGGCAGGTGTCCAGGCGCGGTTGACATCAAAGGTCACGCGATGGCCGCGGGGCAGGGCGCCTGATATGGCTTCGATACGCTCGATGTCCATGTTTGGTTCGCTGCCGCCAACCTTGGCGGAATGCACAGTGTATCCTTTCGCCGCGGCTTTTTCGATGAGCGCTATCATCTCCTCGGGCGTGCCGGTTGAGATAGAGGAATTGACCGCAACCGGGGTCGCCTCCGCACCGCCCAGAAGCTGCCAGAGCGGGAGACCCGAGACTTGTCCCAGAATGTCCCAACACGCAATGTCGATTGGCGACTTGGCATAAGGATGCCCTGGAAGCTGCGTGTCCATCACTCGGTTCACATGATCCAGGTTGCGCGGATCAAGACCCAGAAGCGCGGGTGACAGTGTTTCGATCCCGGCGCGCAGGCCCGGTCCGTGCGCGGGCAGGTAGGTATGCCCCCATGGGCAGCCTTCTCCCCAGCCACTGACGCCTTCATCTGTGTCGATGCGCACGAATGTGCTGTCCAGCTGATCAAACCGCAGCCGACCACCAGAGAGAAAATAGGGTTCGGCAAGCGGCAGGTCGTGCTGCCAGACAGTGATGCGTGTGATCTTCATCTATCCGCCTCCGGCGGGAGTATTTGCGGAAAGATGAAAGTCATTTCAGTTCAACCTCAACGAAAGACATCTGGGCCGAACCACCATTGATAACGTTATGCTCAACGCCTTTGTTGCGGGAGTAGGCGGTTCCAGCGGCCACGGTGACGTCGCGTGTCACACCACCGGGTTCTTCGAGACGCATGTGGCAATCGGTGAGCGCGGTGATCACATAATCCATGCCATGGGTGTGCCAGCCGGTTTGCTGACCCGGTTCAAAGTCAAACCGCGTGACACGGGTGCGCGCGTCATCAATCAGCTGAGTTGCGGTGCAGGTCATGGTCATGTGGCCTCTCCCCATGTGGCGATCGGCGCGCCGAGGCTGTCGAAATCCGGTGTGACCCCAAGACCGGGCGTGTCAGTGGCGTAGAGTTTGCCCTCTTTCGTGGTCGGTCCGCCGATTCCAGTGGAGCGCGTGTTGTAGTTCATAAGATCGGTGGAATTGATCAGGTATTCTTCGGGCGTAGAAGCGGCAAAATGCGCCACAGCCGCGGTGGTGATCTCACCCCCCCATGTGTCTTCCGAAACCACGGGGATGCGGTTTTCCACGAAGAAATCCCGTACCCGGCGCGCCTTGGACAACCCGCCCAGGTTAGAGATTTTCAGACAGCAGATTTCCGCGCCGCGATCGGCCACGATGCGCTGGGCCATGCGAAGATCCGTGACGCATTCATCCAGTTTCATCGGTTGGGACGCGACTCGGCGGACCTGCTGACACTCCTCGTAGGTTTTACACGGCTGTTCGAGAATGAAATCGAGGTCGCGGGTCGCGCGTGCAACACGAATGGCATTGTCCACCCTCCAACCCTGATTGGCGTCGGCCATGGCCTTTTCGCCGGGTTTCAGAAGCGGCACTGTGGCCTGGATGCGCTCAATATCCGTGGCCCAGTCGGCGCCGACCTTGATCTGGAACTGTCGGTACCCGTTGGCGCGGTGGCGCTCCATCTCGGCAATCGTCTCGTCTTGCGCACGTTGTGGCGCCACTCGGTACATCGGCGCGCCATCCGTGAGCTTGCCGCCAAGAAGCATCCAGACAGGTTGATCTGTGGCCTGGCCCAATATGTCCCAGAACGCCGCATCAAACGGGGCTTTGGCATAGCCGTGCCCCTGCACGATGTGGTCCATCAGCCGTTCCATGCGCGCGACCTGTCGCGGGTCTTCGCTCAGCAGCTGAGGGGCTGCAAGCCGGGCAAGCGCCTCGACCCCCTCGGAATGGGCGACCATGTAGTTTTCGCCACAAGGTGTGAATTCACCACAGCCTTGCAACCCCGCATCGGTGTCGACCACGATCACCGACGCCCTGGCCACCGAAATAGAATTGCCCGCACCCCAGCCATAGGTTCCATCGACATAGGGCAAGTCGGTTTTGTAGAGGCGAATGCGTGTGATTTTCAAAGTGGACCCTCTTCTTGGGTCATTTGGGGAGCGTCGGCAAGCCCGTCGCCGCGCCAGAAGACCAGTGTAAAAATCGGGCTGTCCGTCGTCGTAAGCGCATGTGGTCGGTTGGAGGCATGGTACCGCGTGCCCCCGGCGAAAAGCGTTAAATCCTCGGCGTCATCGAGGTGGAAAACGCCATGGCCGGAAACCACCGTATAAAGCTCTTCCGCGTTGTGATGATGACGTCCATAATGCAACCCGGGCCCCCAATACCCGACTGTGATGCGGGTTTTCTGGGTCACGAAATGCCCCGTGGGACCGGCCAGTTCGAACCAGCCGAAATGGTCCAGAAAATGCTGACCCACCTCTTCGGCGGTGTAGGTGTGTCGCCATTCTAACTGAGGGGCGAGGGCTTGTAAGGCCAACAAGAGCGGTTTGGACTTGGCACTGGATGCACCGGGTGCGGCTTGTACCTGTTTGGTCGCATTGAGGTGGCGCGGCGCACGGTCATCATATCTCAGGTCGTCTGGCCAGTCACAAAACGCTGCGGCCTCCGGCAGGGCGGCATGCCATGCTTTTGCTTCGGCCAACGCGGCCTCGAAGACCGGCGGCGCGATCAAGACAACTCCTCAGGATGGGTCCACACAGGTTTCGTCGACAGATCGCCGCGCCACAGGACATATGCGATGATTGGTTGATCTGTCGTGGTGAGCGCATGCGGAATATTGGATGGATGAAAGGCAGTGTCTCCGGGTTTCAGGTGCCGTGAAGCCCCGCCCTCAATGTGAAATTCGCCTTCCCCGGCGATGACGAGATAAAGCTCTTCTGCAGGATGGTGATGCATCGGATAGTGAAAGCCGGGCTCTTGGTAGATAACAAAACTGCGCATGTCAGTCGCACCAAGGGGCGTGTCCACACCGAGAACCTCGTAGCATCCGAAATGCGTATGCAGCACTTCGCCAAAATCGGTATCGCGATAGGTTTCACGCCATTTGGCCGTGGGTGCCGCGGCGCATAATGCGTCCCGAAACGGCACAAGCTCTGCAGGTGCAGTTAGACCAGTGCCCGAACACATCGCGTCACTGAGCGGGTCGTGCTTTGGATCAATCTGCTGCCGCTGCAAAGCCTCGGGAAACGCACAGAACGCCTGCAACTCCGGCACGCGCTCATGGGCGCTCCGTGCCTCTGCCAGAAGCTGATCCCAGACGTCTCTCATGGCACCACAACAATATTACCAGTGTGTTCCTTCGCTATAAACGCCGCCTGAGCCTTGGGATAATCCTTGAGCGGGTAGGTCGCGGCGAGCATCGGTTTGATCTCACCGCGTTCGATGTATTTGACCACGTCGTGAAACACATGCTGTGGGATCACGGTAGAGCCGGTGAAGGTCAGATCGCGCAGGTAAAACGTGCGCAGGTCCAGCTCGACCATCGGCCCCGCAATGGCCCCGGAACAGGTGTAGCGCCCGCCGCGTTCCAGCACGTCGATGAGGGCAGGCCATTGCGCCCCGCCCACGATATCGGCCACGACGGTGATCTTTTCATCGCTCAAGGCGTCACGCAGGTCTTCTGGCGCGCGCGGTAAAATCATGTCCGGTCCCATCTCGGCCACCTGTGCATGCTTGGCCTCAGACGCCATCGCAATCACCCGTGCGCCACGCCGCTTAGCAAGTTGAATAAGCGCGCCGCCTACACCGCCCGAGGCGCCTGGGACAAGAACCGTGTCCTCGCGGCTCACATTTGCGCGCACGAGCATGCCCTCGGCGGTGGAATAGCTGCATTGAAACGTGGCCAGCTCCTCATCCGACAGCGGACTTTCGACCACTGCGATATCGCGCATATCAGCCATGGTGTATTCGGCGTAGCCGCCATCTTTCTCGCTACCGAAGTAGCCAGTTTTGTCTTTGTTGTCCGGGTCAGACCAGTCGCGCACCCAGCCGTCGATCATCACGCGTTTGCCAATGAGGCCAGCGTCTGCCTCGGCTCCCACGGCCACAATATTGCCCACGACATCCGCCCCCTGAATGCGTGGGAAGGTGAGGGGCCTGCCGCCCCAGGTGGGGTCGTCTTCGTCGACCTCCTCAAAGGCCCCGCCGGTTGTCGCCTCATCCACCGCCTTGGAGTACCAGCCCGAGCGGGTGTTCACATCGGTGTTGTTGAGCCCACAGGCGCCAACCTTGATGACCACATCAGTAGGACCGGGTTGAGGCGTCGGCCAGTCCTCATGCCATTTGTACATGTCCAGATCGCCATGCCCGGTCAGCACCATGGCTTTCATAGTGGCGGGCAGTGTAGTCATTGGTCGGTCCTTTCTGCTGGTGATCGGAAAATTGCAATTTTCCGGATCGTTTTCTTGCAAGAAAACGACATGGCTCAAACACCTGCCAGTTCTGTATCCATGCGCGGCAACAGACTGTCAGGGTCATAGGCGGACGCACCTAGAATGCGGCCTTTGCGCGGTGTTCCGGCAATCACCACCTCGATCTCTTGCCCCGGAATGTTGGCGTGCGGTTTGACATAGGCAAAGGCCAGGATCTTACCGACACTATGTCCATAGGCGACAGAGGCGGTGGAGCCCACGACCTTGCCGTCCAAGAGCACGGCTTCCCCGCCATGGCCATCCTCAACGCCATCGGGCTCAATCTCCAGATAGGCGCAGACCCAGGGCAGGTCGGTGTTGAGCGTCTTGTTACGGCCCAGATACTCTTTGTCCTCACGCGCAAAACGCAGCACATCGGCCTCGGCCAATGTGACCTCATTGGTCAGCTCACCTGCGCCCTTGAAGCCCTTTTCCATGCGCATAACGTTCATTGCGAAGCTGCCGTAGTCGGCAATCCCATGCGCCTCACCTGCAGCCCAAAGCGCGTCATAGACATCCAGACAGGCCGCGTCAGGCATATGCAGCTCCCAGCCCAACTCTCCAGCATAGGACATGCGGAAGGCCCAAACCTTGTGGCCTGCCAAGGTGATCTCCTGGGCAGACAGCCATCGAAAGCCAGCATTGCTGAGGTCCGCGTCGGTGCATTTTCTGAGGACTTTGCGAGACTTCGGCCCATTGAGCGACAGGGCAGACCAGCCATTTGAGAGGGCGGTGATGGTGACGTCTTCGCAATCGCGCTGCTGGTTCAGGTGGTCGAGCAGTCGTTGTTCAAAGAAAGCCGCGCAGACAAGGTAGAATCGGTCTTCGGCCATGCGCACGATGGTGGTTTCTAATTCAATCCGCCCTCGGCGGTTGAGCATATGGGTGAGCGTGATGGACCCCACCTTTTGCGGCATGCGATTGGCCGTGAGCCGATCAAGCAGCGCATAGGCATCCGGGCCAGAGACCTCCACCTTGGTAAACGCTGTCACATCCATGATGCCGACACTGTCGCGTACGGCTTTCACTTCTGCGCCCACCATTTTGTGTACTTCGTTGCGCTTAAAGGAATAGTGATCCTGCTGCGCTACATCGCCTTTTGCAAACCAGCGCGGACGCTCAAAGCCATAAACTTCCTCATAGACTGCGCCTTTGCCCTTAAGATGCTCATAAAGCGGCGAGGGCTTGATCGGACGTCCGGCAAGCCGGTTGAAATGCGGAAACGGAATCTCGTGGCGCAGGCAATAATCTTCTTTGGCCTTAATGACTTGCCACTCTTTGTTAGCGTATTTTCCGAACCGGCGTGGGTCGTATTCGCGCATCGAAATATCTGCCGCCCCATGCACCATCCAGCGCGCCAGTTCGCGCGTTAGCCCCGGACCCCAGCCAATACCGATCTGCGTGCCGCAGCAGCACCAGTAATTCTTGACCCCAGGTGCCGGGCCAATCATCGGGTTGCCGTCGGGCGGGTGTGAAATGGCCCCATGCACTTCGCGCTGAATGCCAAGTTCGGCAAAGATCGGCATGCGGTTCAGGCTTTCCTCAAGCCACGGCATGATCCGGTCATA
>JBCAZO010000015.1:0-15955 GCA_038532975.1 Pseudomonadota bacterium | reverse complement strand
ACACGCACCACCGAGCGGTTCGGCAAGTTTATTGCACATAACGACTCCAGCGTCTTTGCAAGGTGCGCCCTGCGAAACGTGCAAATGCATATGTCGATGCTCATCTGGTCCATCGTGGCCGTCACCCGGTTTGAGTTTGCCCCGAAGGCGTGGGCGCAGCTGAAATGATCCGCTTGAGAAATCCTAGCCCCCAGGCCATGTGCATCGCGCCCAGCGCCGGACCTGACCAGAGGCCATCCCAGCTTCGCAACAACATGGCCGCCACCAGTGATGTTGAGATCAGAACGCTGGCATAAAGTGCGGGCCAGATTAGCGCCAAAGATGTGAAGGGCATCGCGAGTACTGAGCCTAGCAAGAGAAGGCTGTTGAGAACCGGCACCAGCTGACGCAGGCGTGGCCAGGCGCGGTGTTTCAGCAAGGTGTTCGCACGCCCGCGTCCATAATTCCAATACTGCCGCCAAACCGCGGGTAAAGTGGGGCGCATGACGTAGGATATGCGCGTCTTATCTGTCAGCCAGATCTTCCCACCCGATTGCGCCAGACGCATGTCAAATTCGGCGTCTTCATTGTGGCTGATGGCTGGATCGTATCCGCCAACGCGCCGGAACCAATCTATGTCAAAGGCCGCATGATGGCCGTGGTCCACGAACTGAGCCTTTTGCCCACCGCGGTGTGCGGAACCGCCCGACCCCAAAGGGGTGTCAACGATCCAGGCTGCGGCCTTCTGAAAACCGTCCTGCCCGGTGGCGTCCATGGCCGTGACCACCGACGCGGCCTGAACACGAGCGTGTTCCTGCGCCAATGCCTGAACATAGCCAGCCGGATAAATGGCGTGCACATCGCACCGCACCAGAAGCTTGTGATGCGGCTGAGACAGATTTGCGACGGCGGCGTTCACACCGGCTGATTGCAGGCGATCCGGGTTGTTCAATAGATGCAGGTTTGGATAGGCATCTTTGAGACGCTCAACGATGTCTTGGGTGCCATCGGTGCTGCCTCCATCCGCCACGACAACGCGGCATTGCGACATCCAACGGGCAGGCCGCATCAGCGAGTGCAGGCAAGCCTCAATATGATTGGCTTCGTTAAGAGCAGGCAGGACAACAAGGATATCTGCCGGATCGATAGCGCCCGGAGCAATCTCAAGATCCGTGAGCCACGTGTTATTTGGGGTCCCCGCCGTCATGGGGTCGCCGATCCAGGATCAGGCCAATGACCAATAGAAACAAAGGTCCAGCGAGGAAGAATGCGGCAAGGATCAACCAGAATCCCCCATCCGCCAGATACACGATCAAGGCCAACGCGCAGCTTAGAACCGGCGCCAACAGCAACAGCCCCTTCAAAACATACCCCCCCCGTAGCAACAGTGCCAACTATAGCGGTGTATTTGGAATTTGGAATGTTCATTTGGTTTGTCCTTGAGTCAAAGACGCTGAAACTGCTTTGCTTTCGGCCCTTTTAGTTTTTAGGTGCGCGCGTCAGTACGCACCGCGCCCATTCAACAGCACACCGATTGTCTTGGCGATGAGCCGCATATCGCTGCTCAAGTTGCAGGTGGCCACGTAACGGCAATCAAGCTCGATGCGGTCGCGAAACGAGATGTCGCTGCGTCCGGACACTTGCCATAGCCCGGTGATGCCCGGACGAGCGGCCAGATACCGGCGGGCGGCTTCGCCGTAGTCCTTGACCTCATCAATGGTTAAGGGGCGTGGGCCCACCACGCTCATGTCGCCGCGCAGCACATTGAAAAACTGCGGCAATTCATCAAAGCTCAGACGCCGCATCAAGTTGCCGACAAGAGGAATGATCCGAGGATCGTTTTTCAGTTTGCGATGCTGATCCCATTCGGCTTGTGCCTCGGGATTCGATGCCAAATGGTCTTTCAGCATCTGATCCGCGTTGGGCACCATGGTACGGAATTTCAAACAGGGAAATGGCGTGCCACCATACCCAATGCGCGTGTGCGCAAAAAAGATTGGGCCGGGGGACACGACCATGATGATGATTGGCAGAATGATAAAAAACGGCAGCGTGCTCAGGATTGCAACAAGGCTGAATGCAACATCGAAAACGCGCTTTACGATACCGCCTACCGGGGTATCCGTACGATTTTCAGGTGCAGAAATTAGCTGCGGTTCATTGGCCTTAACTTTGGCGCGGCAAGTGTCCATTGGCTCATCCCCCCGGATGCAGAATTCTCCAGTGCCTTGCCTACTAAGTGCCGAAATGTGTCGGAACTAAGGCTCAGGTTTGAGCATATGTTCCACTTTCCGCTGGCGTCCGAGCGTTTTGGCAGAGTTTCGCTGAATTCGCCCTAAAATTGAGCAGAATATGAATAAAACCTGCGAAAACCGTCATCTGCACGTTACAAAAATTAAGCAGGCCGGTATTCGCCGATCCGGATTTCCTGTGAAAGACGTCCCAAATTAGGCCTTATTTTCAAAGTAGCCATAGCTCGCATGCCTAGCGTTTTGGTGCGCGCTAACGCTGCAAGGCAGAATCACTATTTCTGCACATGCGAATATCTCCTTGCCAGGAGCTGAATCAAGGAAGCCAGATGCCCAGAAAGAACGGCAATTGCCCATCCATTTGCACACACGCAATAACGTCAGCAGTCAGATTCTCAAACGCATGCTGACGTCGGCTGTGAAAACGATGCATCGCTCCGACACCCTGCGCGCAGGCGGCGCGGCGGGTGTGATGATTGCCACGCGAGTGTTTGGGGCATTTGGCACCCTGGCCTACACCGTAATGTTGGCGCGGATGCTCAGCCCGCAAGAATTCGGCCTGGTCTGGACGCTTTGGTCCGGTGCCTTCATTGCAGCGTATCTCTCAACGCTCAATATCGGCGCCACAGCCATCCGCGAGGTGGTGCGCGCGCGTGCCTCGGGAGACGACGACAAAGCCGCGGGGTTTGTGATCATAAGTCGCCGTGTGCTTCTTTTTGCCTGTCTGCCTGTTGTGGCTGCCTTTGTGACGCTCATCTGGGTTCGAAACCCCGCTATGACCGAAACCTACCCGATGGCGATTGCGCTTGCCGCCGCAATGATCCCGGTCATGGGCTGGAATGCGACGAATGCAGCACAGGCTGTTGCACTGGATCAGGTGCTGCGCAGCCAGGTGCCCGGTATGCTTCTGCGTCCTCTGGTGTTTTGCCTCATGTTAGGGGGGGCGTGGATCGCTGGGGTTTCTCTTTCCCTTGAGAGTGTTGTGGGTCTGTATCTTGCGATCGTGATCCTTATCGCCTTTGTGCAATTCACACTGTTGCGGCGATTTTTCGACTTTATGGCCACAGCCACACCAGACATCTCAGGCTGGCAACGCTGGATTGCAACGGGTCTGTTGCTCGCCCCTAACCGGCTTTTGACCGACCGGCTGCGCGATGTCCTGTTGCTTATCGCGGCTATTCCGTTGGGCGCGGTCGGCGTGGCGCAAATGGCTGTTGCACTCAGCGTAGTGACATTCCTGAGCTTTGCGGTGAATGCCGTGGAAACAAGCTTTGCACCCAAGATATCGCGATCCATCTCGCACGTCCTGTCTGAGAACAGGCGCGCATATGAGGATCCAAGCAGCCTGCATTTCATCGCGATATCAGGCACGATAAAGCTTGGCCTCATGGCCGCAGGTGCGCTTGTGCTGTGGTTGTTCATGCCTTCGGTGATTGGCCTCTTTGGTACCGGCTATGCGGCAAGCGAGACTGTGATCTGGTGGCTGTTCCTCATTCCACTGGCCAGCGCGGTCTTTGGCAACACAGCATTGATGATGCAGCTTTTCGACAAGCGTCGTGTGTTTTTCCTCACGAGCGTCCTGGGCTTGGTCGCGTTGCTGCTTGTCGGCTCCCTGATAGCAACGAGTGATGCCAACGTGCTTGAGGTAACAGCGGCAGGCTTTGCGCTGACCATGGTTGCGCTGCAGGCGCTGCGGTGGGCGCTTTGCTGGATCACCACGGGCATGGATGTGTCAGCTTTGGGCGCGCTCATTAGGTGGCAAAAACACGTTCCGACCCAACCAAGAGAACACAAGGTGGATGTATGAAAGTCTTTTTCTGCAAAGTGGATGGCGGTAATTTCGGCGACGACATGAACGAATGGTTCTGGGATGAGCTTTTCCCCGGCCATTCCGACATTGCCCCTGACACCACGCTGTTCGGGATCGGCAGCATCCTTTGGCGCCAGAACTTTGTGGGCAATGACAAGGTCGTGGTGATGGGAAGCGGCTCTGGCTATGGCGTGGTGCCCAGCGAGCTGCCTCAAGGCACCGAGATCGGTTTTGTCCGGGGTCCACGCACTGCGGAGCTTTTGGGGTTGTCTGCTGAGCATGCGATCACCGACCCTGCGGCGATGGTGTCAACATTTGACCGGTTTCAGGACTTCAACACCAGTGGAGAGATTGTATTCATCCCGCATGTGGGTACTGCCAAATTGCCACTGAATTGGGACCGTATCGCAAATCGCGCAGGTGTAAGTTACGTCTCACCAGCAGGTGAGAGTGAAGACGTGATCCTCAGGCTCGCTCGCGCAAAATTGGTTCTGGCCGAGTCGCTGCATGGGGCCATTATTGCGGACGCATTTCGTGTACCGTTTGTGCCAGTGCGCATCTCGCCTACGTTCAACACCCATAAGTGGCTGGATTGGGCGGAGTCCCTCGATATGGATATCGAGTTTGAAGAATTCCTTTCCGGCATGAAATCAACGCGCAAACGCTTGGCACAGATCAAGCAAGTCTTGTTGGGGAGCAAGAAGCCCAAGCTGGCCGATGAAGCCAATGGAACACGTGTTGCCGAAGTGGTTTCGCAGGATGAAAAGACGCAAGCACGGAAATGGGTCTCTCGCCTTGCTCCGGCAATTGAGATGATGTTGGTGCGCGATCTGCAACGCGCAGCACAATTTCCAGGTTTTCTAAGTGGCGACAAGATCCTGCGCACCCGGCAGGAGCAGATCACAGCGCGTGTGAATGAGGTTCGAGACCGACTGGCCGCCTGAAGATCATTTCTGCGCGTCTTTGCTCAGTCGCGCAATTTCGATCCGGGATGAAACGGCGAGCGCCACGAAGATCACGATCAGATTGCCATGCTGCGCGTGTAGCAGCGGGTTGAAGAACGCTACACCAACACCGGCCACCAGCACTGTGAGCGCCATGGCGGGCCAGACCTCATTTGAGATCATGTAATAGCGCAGAAAGGTGAGCATAATCGCCATGAGCGTCACTCCAATGCCCATCAGCCCCGGAACGCCCAGCGTCACCCAGATATCCAGAACAAAGTTGTGAAAACTAATCAGCCCTTCGCCATAGGCGCGCTGCACATAATCCACTGCCAGAAACGCGCCGGTGTCCCAATAGGCGTCAAACCCAACCCCCAACCACGGTGTTTCAGAGATCTGGGTCATGGCCAGTCCCCAAAGGGTCGTGCGCCCTGTCAGGTTTGAGCTTTTGCCAAACGCGTCAAGAATTTCTGCAATGGGATCAAATCCACCATACGCCATGGAGACCAGTGTTGCCATGACAGCAACGGCTCCGATCCCAAATATCGCCAGACGCAGCGCCGCAGGATAGCGATGTTGCGTCAGCAAAACGAACAGCCCGGCAGATGCCAGCATGACAATGGCAGAGGTGGCCGATTTTGACAGGAAAAGCGCGAGTGCCGCCATGACGAAGACGCCGCAGAGGACAACAACGCGTGGAAGGGTTGATCTGCGCCCGATCAGCAGTGCGATGGTCACAATCCCCAAGAGAAGCGACATGCGCCCGAGCGTGTTCTTATTGCTGAAAATGCCTAAAAGCCCGCCAGTATAGGAGTAGACCTCGCCAAACATGCCGGTGGCCCAGTTCACAAGCGACAGCGCGATGAGGGGCGTAAGGCCCAAAAGCACGATCAGGGCTATGTCGCGCGGTCTGTATCGCCAGCCAAGCCAGATCGCCGCCATGTATGTCACGATCAGTTGCATGGCCGCATAGGCCGACGCCCCGGGCACGACAGACCAGACCGCAGAGAGTGCGGCGACAAGCGGGAACGCCATGATCGCGATATTCTGGCGCAGAACGTTGAAGAGCACGCGGAAGTGCGTGGCGTATTTGAGCGACACCATGGCGTAGATCAATGCCCATAGCAGTAAGGGTGGCAAAAACCGGTGGATACCCTGACTGCCGGCGACGATGATCATTGTGGCCAGCATCAGATCATAGCACGCCGCCGCCCAGATGAGACCGCTAGATGGGGTCTTGCGAGATGGCGTTCCAAGCGGCGTAGCAAATTGGGTGACGGCAGTGGTGGTCATCCGCCCGGCCTAAACTCGAAATTTGCCACAGTAAGATCAGAGCGGTTGAGATTGCGAAAGATCAGGGTTTGCGGCGCTTGCGGTTCTTGTTCATCAATCAGCCACACGTCCGAGCCGACTTGCTCCAGCCTGCGCAACGCTTCTGGACCTGTGTTGAACGTCCAGCCTGCCAGTTCCAACACATCGTCAACTGCGAAGTCCGTAATCACCTTGGAGCCGCTGTCGCCTGCAATCACAAACCGATCCGCGCCGCCCCCGCCGGTCAGGATGTCAAACCCGCCTTTGGGGTGGAAGGTTTGTGAGGCGGCACTACCGATGAGGCGTTCATCGGTGTCAGCTCCCTGAACATTGGCTGAATCGGTTTCAATAATTGTTTCAGGTGTTTGTGCAAAGACTTTGACGTAGTCGATGATGAACGTGCTGGCAAATGTCTCGGCATCCTTGGCGGGGTCAGGTGCCCCTGCCCATTTGCCGCCGATCTGGTTGTTGAAGATCACGGCCATGGGTCCCGTCACATCCCGTGGTGTTGGGGTGCGGTAAATCTCTCGCAAATTATTGCTGTCGGAACCAAACCACCAAATAATCTCATCGGGTGTCCAACTGACGGCATAGGTGTTGAAGTCATCAAAGATCTGGCGCTCAAATGCCTTTTCGACATCGACGGTTTTCGCAAAGGTAAAGCGCGGACCTTTCTGGCGTTCGCGGCGAATGGCAGGCTGCGGCACGCCCTCCACAATCTCAAACGGATTTGTCAGCGTTGGCTCAGGCGCGTGCGAGCCGTCCGCGGCGATCTCGTCAAAATGCACCCGGAGGTGAACGCGATTGTTGGGAGAGCCGCGGCCTTTGTTGCCATTTTCGCGGCCAAGCACTTCAAAAATGTCGATCTCCGGCGGCCAGCCATTGACCGACGGGACAAGCCAGAACGCCGACCAATGCCCTTTGCCCTCAGGCAGTTTGGCGCGCATCTCAAAGTAGCCGTAGGTCTGCGACCAACTGGAAAAGGTCGAAAGCGAGCCGGAATAGTAGCGCACCTGTTGCACCGCCTGCTCCTTGTAGCCGGCCTGTCGGAGCAACGCCTGCACATCGCTCAGGTCTGATTGGGGAATGGGGGCTGCGGCAATGTGCAGTTTGCTGTCTTCAATCCTGAAGGGATTGAGCCCCAGTGGACTGCCATCCTGACGCGTCATGGTTGGGTTCACGTAAAGCGAGGGCGGACCGTTGCCGATGTATTTCTGACGTCGGGGATAATCGCGCCAGATACCGGTTGTGCCGTCAAACCGGCTGAGCGGGCGGTCGAATTCCTCTATCAATATGGGTGTGTAGCGCGACATGTCTGGCCCCGCCTGAACGGGCGGCGCAGCCGAGCCCAGCAGCACAAAAGCAAGCATTATGATGCTGCTCAGACGGACCATTGCGCAAACTCCATTCTGGCGATCTTGCGAAACCGGTTCGCATCATCGCGCAACAGCTCAGAGGCCGCTTGCAAGACGTTCTTGCCCAAAACCGGGACTTCGATTGGATCACGGCGCGACAAGGCGCGACCCAACACCTGTCTTGCTCCATTGGGAAAGAACCGATCAACGCGGCGGGCAAGCTTCGAGCGAGCGACGCGTTTTATGAAAGGTGGAATACGGGCTACCTGATCGGCCGTGTTCGTCGCGGCCAATTTACTGATGCGTTGTGTCGCTAACCCAAGAAACCCGGCGATCTCATCCAGAACAGTCTGAGGGCTGTCACACAGCATTTCAAAATCTATGATCAAGAGCTGCCTGCGATCAAAGTATGCCAGATATTTCTCAAGCTGCGCGGCATAGCGGCTGCACTCAATCATGTGACGGCCATTATCACTGGAAAGCAAATCCTGAGGGGTCACGCGCATATGCCCATGAAGCCAGGAATGGCGGTAATGCGATGCAAACCGGGCGACGGGATCACGCGCGCTGAAGATGAGTTTTGCCTCCTGCGCCACGGCATGGATGCGCTCGGGCACTCCGGCGAAAATATCATACTTGGTGTAATTCGGTGAGGCTTCGCCCAAACAGCTTCGTGTCAGATCGAACTGCGCTTTGTACCACTCGACGCCCAAACCCGTTTTCGCGTCCTGCAAAAAGTAATCCGCTTCCTTGATGCGGGCCATGCTGATGTCGTCACGCTGATCAAGATACCGGTGCAGGGTTGTCGTGCCTGCTTTCATTGCCCCTATGACAAAGAAATGCGGGGCAAAGTCTGGGGCTTCTTTCTCTACGCGGTCGGCCTTCTTATCCTTGCTTAACAATGCCATGGTGTGGTCGCCCCTCTCACACGCGTCTTGTCTATTCTTCATACCAAGCAGCCGCACGAAGCGGACGCGCGCGGCTCGAACGGGCGCGCAGATACGTGTAGAAAAACGCCAGCTTTCGTAATTTAACCTGCCCCTTGAGCGCCATGAGCGGCGTTGCGCGGCCATAAAGGCTGTCGATACGGCGTGGCATGGCCGAGAGGCCGTAGGTTATCAGATGCTCACGCAAGAGGTTCATTTGCAGGTCACGCAGTTGATACCGCATTTGCCGCGCCCAAAGCGCACGCAGGCCACTCCAGCTTGTGACGGGAATGGACTGATAGCTGAAAAACGCCTCTGGAACGGGGCGGATACGACCCGGATCAGGAGCTGCGCCCGGCTCTAACCCGCTTAGCAAAAGCCAGCGCAGGAACGGATCATCTCCGATCAGCCCCACGGGCATATTGATCGATTGCGCCTTGATCCGCGTTAGGGTTTCCCCACGTAAGGCGTAGAAATTACCCGGCATACCGTGGTGCAAAAGGATGCGCCGCGCCCAGGCTTTGGCTGTGCGCCCGCCTTGCGGCAAGGTCGAGGCTGCCAAGGCCTCGGGATGGACGGCAAGGCTGGCATGGATCTCGTCAATAGATCTTTCCGAGACCTGCACATCACCGTCGATAAAGACATGCAGCGCGCAACCCTCTGGGGCCAGATGATTAACGTAAAAGCTCCAGGCGTTGGCCTTGTCGCCCAACGCGATCACTACGGGATGAATGCGCGGATCTTCCTGAGCAAGGGCATTGACGATGCTTTCAGTATTGTCCGTTGTGCCATTGATCAGAACAAAGACCGGATCGTTTGGCCCAAGCCCTGCGCGTTGCACCGCCCGAATACTGGCGGCAATGCCCCCGGCTTCGTTATGGGCAAAAACTGCGACAGAGGTGCTGTGATGTTGGCTCATCTGCGACTCCTTACGCCGCCGCTTGTGGGCGAGAGGGACCTTCGCGCGGTGCTGTCTTTTCCAGTTCGGCCGATACTGGAACCATGGTCAGAACGGCCCCTACGGATTTACCCGTTCGGTTCAATCCGCGCGCAAGCGCAAGCTCAAACTGTTCGGTTGTGTTAAAGCCCCAGCGCACCGCCAAAACGACATAATCCGCCAGATCAGCACACATGCGCGCGTCCGAGCTTTCGCTGAGCGACCCGATGTCCAGCACCACCACGTCATATTCAGCCTTCAGACTTTCGAGATAGGTCACGATGGTGCCCGGATTGATCAACTCAATCATGTCGGCGGCATTGGTGTCTTCCACGCGCCCGGAGAAATCGAAATCCGTGATGGGCATTCCGGTCTGCGGGGCAGCGTCAGCGTTTGATCCATCCATGCTCTTGCCCTCGACCCGACGGGTGGCAAAGACCTGTGACAGATCGGGGTTGCGCAGATCGAAATCAATGAGATGCGCACGTTTGCCTTGCTTGGCGTAGTAGGCGGCGATGTTGGCAGCGAGGGTCGATTTGCCCTGACCCGGCGAGGTAGACGTCACCGCGATGATCTGTGCCTTTTCAGCCGATGGGTTGCTGGCCACCGCATCAAAGACAATTGAGCGTATGGTTTCGGAGAATTCAGAGAGCGGAAAATCTACTGCATAACTAAGCTGTGCCATGTCTCGGTCGCGTTTGCCGCCGCTCAGGGCCGGGGCGTTCACATCGCGCCTGTTCCAAAACCGCGATAGGCCAAAAGGCAAGGACACACCGGTCATGCGCGGAATGGCCCCGATATAGCGCAAGCCCAGCGCCTCGATCTGACGCGGCTGGCGAATGCGGTTGTCGAGCTGCTCCAGCAGAAAAATCGCCACCATAGCAAGGAACAAGCCTGCGACCAGGCCAAGCGCCAGGATTTTCGAGGTTTGCGGCGCACTCGGACCGGCGGGCACCTGGGCCGCAGTCAAAACCCGGGCAGAGCTCGTGTTGTAGGCAAAGTCATCAGAGGTTTCGTGAAAGCGCGTAAGTAAGGCCTGATAGACTGCGCGCGCGCCATTGGCGCGCATCTGCAACTCGCGTAGTTTTGCCTCTTTTTCCGATACAGTGGCCACATCCGCACGCAGGGCATCGCCCCGGTCCGATAACCGTTTCTCTTCTGCCAATGAAAATTCGATCTGGTTTTCAAGCTCACGTGCGACGCGCTGGTATTGCAGATCAAGCTGCGATTTCATCGCGTCCAACTCACCCGAGATTATACTGGCCTGGAGGGAACTGCGGGTGCCATTGGCGGTCATTCTTGCAACTTCAATCTCAGCCTGAAGAATTTCAGCCCGGATTTGTTCGATCTCAGGCACGCCCATATCGGTGACATCTGTGGCGGTGCTTCCGTCGCTTAGAACTTTGCGGACCCGTTCCAGCAAGAGTTCCTTGTCAAACCGTTCATTCCGCAAAGTGACCAGAGCGAGGTTCAGTTCGGAAAGCTCGGTCCCGACCACCTGGCGATCACCGGAATCAATCTGATTCACAAGACGAAACTGGTTGACCTCTTGCTCGGCCAGTTCCAGTTCTTCCACCGCCTCGCGCAGCGCGGTCGACGACCAACTGTTAAGCTGCGCCAGACGCTCGGCCTGCACTTCCAGACCGCTGATCAGGTATTCCTCAGCATAGGCATTGGCGATAGCCGCCACTTTTTGTTTGTCGGTGTGCTTGGCCGTTATTTCAATTACATATGTGTTGCCCAAGCGCCCGATCTCCATCGCGCGGCGCAACTTCGACACAGCCCGACGCTTGGCCGCCTCTTCGGGGCTGAGCACACCGGTTTGATCTTCGTCTTCGGCTGAGACGAAGAGCGATTTGAGACGCGCTGTGAAATTGGGAGATGTCGGTTCCTCTTCTTCGGCCGGATCCAAGCTGGCAAGACCAAGCTTGTCCACGACCCGCTCGGCCAGCGCATTCGACATCAGGATTTCGACCTCGGAATCCACCACAAGCGCATCCGAACTAAGCAAAATGCCACCTGCTTCTTGGAAGCCGCGGCTTTCGCGAGGGTCAATGTAGATCGTCGTGGTCGCCTGATAGACCGGGGTCATGGCCACAATGCTGACCAACGACAGGATCAGGCATGCCGCCACAAAAGCGCCCAAAAGCCAAAGATGTCGGCGCACCGCCTTGAAAGCCGAAGACAAGACATGTGCCACGCTTGGGGGTTCACTTCCCTCGCCTTGCGGCGGGGTCAGCATATTTCGCTCGATCAACGTCACGTCGTGAGATCCTGTTTATTGATATCTTCGCTTGACCTGTTCAGCTCGCCATGGGCGTCTGAGCCATCTGGATCTGAGCGCTTTCCCATGTAGGCCAAGGCAGGGACTTACGCCCCAACATGTCCGCCAGATCAAGCACCTCTGGCGCAAAATACTCCGCCAGCTGATGCCTTGTGCTCTCTAGCATCGGCGGGATCTGGTCGCGCAAATCTGCGCTGTTCGCCTTCAACAGCCCTGCGACGGGCGTGGCTGATTTGAGCCTTACAAGCTGTTCTTCCAGCCCAACACGCCGCATCAGGTCCCCACCACTGCGCAAGGCACGGCGCAATCCAGGAGAGCGCGCCACGTCGCTCACGTTGCGCCGCTCGGACGCGACGGCGGAAACGAAGTTGGCGTTGACACCGATAAAATCATACACGCTTGCGGCGGACCGAACTGGGTCGGCATGAATTTCTTCGGCAAGCAGCACAAGAACCTGTTGCGGCCCAAACGTGTCGACCCAGCGTTTGAGATGCGTGTGATAGCGCCCCTGTTCAAGATACGCCGGGTTGTTGAGCAAGCCCTCTTCAAAGCTCTGCGGCTCGATATGCCCCTTGATCACCTCATGCAGGTGGTTGGAATAAGCCCGTGCCACTGGATCGCGCAAGAGCGCGATGATCTTGAGGTCACTGCTGTAGTGCCAGGCGCGCATCGAGGCCCGTGGATCGTAGAAATACGACGGCGACGTATCACACCGCGCAGGACAGTCATTGATATGACTGAAGTGGCGTTCGTACCATTGATAGCCGCGGTCAAAATAGTAGGAAAAGAAATCAACTTCCTTGGGGTCTGACACCCCTACCTGAGGATGCACGCCCAGTACCGAATGCATCCAAGATGTCGCGCATTTCTGTGCGCCTATTCCGATCACAGTTGGTTTCATATCATAGTGCCCCGATAACCCTGAAAACATGCCTGTATTGCGGACATGAACCGGCTTTTGTGATCGCCAAAAGGTCCGTATCCGCATATTTGGAATCGTTGGAAAATGTGGCTAAACTGTGGTTCCAATCCTCAGATTTACAGGGCTGGCGGTTTGCCGCCCAAGCGTGCTGAAAAACTGGTCAGTTTTGAAACAATTCGACCGTTTGGCGTGCTCACCTCATGCCGCCTAGCGCCTGAACCGCGCGCTTGTAGCACGTACAATCAATTCCGGCGCGATAAGATCCCCTGCCGCGACCGGCATATCCGACACAATCGCTTCCACGATGCGCTTGGCGCCCTGTGCCCCAATTTGTCGTGCCGGGATGCGCACGGTTGTCAGGCCCGGCTCAAATTCTTTTGACCCTTTAAAGTCACCGATGCCCGTCACCGTCAGATCATCAGGCACCGAAAGCCCGTTTTTCATCAACCCATAGATCGCGCCCCAGGCCAGGACATCATTCCCGCAAATGACTGAAGTTGGATGTTCTTGGGCAGAAATCAGCGCTTCGATGGCTTTCTTTGCTGCCGCAACACTGTAGGGTGTTTCAAATGCCCAATCTTCGCGAATGCGCACGCCTTCGGCATTGAGCGCCTGTCTCACCCCATCAAAGCGCAACTGCGCCCGGTCATTGCCCGCAAGCGGCGGGAACAATGTTGCGACGTCCCGGTGCCCCAGACCGGCCACATGCGCGCCAATGAGCCTGCCTGCTTCGAAATTGTCCGACCCGACACAGGTCAGCGGCGCATCGTCGGAGTAGTTCCATAGCAACACGCTCGGCATCGATTGCTGAGCCAGCAGCCCGTAGGTGTCCTCGGAATGCTCAATCCCGATGAGCGCCATCCCATCCACGCGATGTTCCAGCATCTTGCGGGTTAGCGCATATTCGCGGTCTAGGTTGTAGCCATGCGTGGCCAGCAAAATTGTAAACCCAAGCTCTTCTACAGCATCGGAAAAGCTTTGGACCAGTTCAGCAAAGATGGTGTGGTCGATCGTCGGCACAATAAGACCAATTGTGCCGCTTCGGATCCCATGGATTGTCTGAGCGGCACGGTTGCGGATATAGCCCAAGCGACGCACGGCAGAATCGATTTTCTTTCGGGTATTTGCCTTCACGAGTTCGGGGTGATTGAAACTGCGCGACACGGTCGACGGGGACACGCGCGCAGCCTTTGCAACAGCAATAATATCCGCTTTTTTCCGCATATTATCAGACATCTAAATGATCTTTTCCTGTCAAAAATGAAAACATTTGCAAAACTATTTTCATCACTTACCCTGACCGGTCAATTACTTTCGCGGATGGGGGAGGAAGTCTGCGTTGGAATTTTTGGCCTATATGGGCGACGTGTTCACGCCAATCAATTTCGGGCTGCTGTTGATTGGAACGATTGGCGGCCTGATCCTTGGGGCGACGCCGGGGTTGTCGCCGACCATGGCTGTGGCGCTCCTGATCCCCTTCACCTTCCGGCTTGAACCCGCACAGGGCCTGATCCTCTTGGGGGCCGCCTATACATCCACCGTGGCGGGCGGCGCTGTGAGTGCCATTCTGCTCAAGATACCCGGTGCCCCGGCCAATATTGCCACCACTCTCGACGGGCATACGATGGCGCAGAAAGGGCAAGGTGCGCGCGCGCTGCAGCTGTCCTTTCTCGCCTCGGCCGTTGGCGGCGTTTTCGGGGTGTTGCTGCTCATTTTCCTGACCCCGGTTCTGGCGCAGTGGGCGCTGGCCTTTGGACCAAGTCACCTTTTCTGGCTGGCCATTCTGGGTGTGACCATCATCGGGTCTCTGGATTCAAGCTCCGTTGTCAAAGGTCTTTTGTCAGGCTGCATCGGCCTGTGGCTGGCGACGATTGGCTTTGACGACATCATGGGCGCGCAGCGTTTCATCTTTCATGACGCTGTGGCGGGTGGGATCAACGTGATCCCGGCCCTGATTGGGCTTTTCGCCATTCCACAAGTCATCACGATGTTTGCCAAAGGGCGTAAGCGCCTGGATGCAGAAGTCATTGCAGTCGAAAAACATCCCATCGGCCAAGCGGTTGGCGAGGTGTTCCGCCGCAAGCGTGCGCTCTCCATCGGGACGATAACCGGATCGATCATCGGTCTCATTCCCGGTGTGGGCGGTCAGATCGCAGGGCTCGTGGCCTATGATCAGACCAAGAAAACCAGCCCCGAACGCGAGAAATTCGGCACCGGGCATTCCGAAGGCGTGATTGCGGCAGAAAGCGCCAATAACGCGATGGTTGGCCCTTCGCTTGTTCCGCTTCTGACGCTTTCAATTCCCGGCTCGCCTACAGCCGCCGTACTGCTTGGCGGGCTGCTGATCCACGGTATTTTCCCGGGCAGTGATCTTTTTGACAATTACCCGGATGTGGCCTGGACCTTCATCAACTCGATGCTGATCGGGCAGATCCTGATGTGCATCTTTGGTCTTTACGTGGCCGGGTTGGCAGCGCGGGTGGCGCAGGTCCCGAATGCAGTGATGGCCGCCGTTGTGCTGGGCCTTGCGCTCTTTGGCAGCTACTCGGTGCAAAATTCCATGGGTGATGTCTATGTCATGATGGCGCTTGGCACGGGCATGTATTTCCTTGAGCGCTTTGGCTTTTCCGCGGCTCCCTTGGTGCTTGGCCTGATCCTTGGCCCCATTGCCGAAGCGAACTTTATCCAAGGTTCGATGATCGCCAATGCCACGTCGAGCATGGGGGAGTATTTCTTCTCCGGCACGCTCAACCTTGTTCTGATCGGCATTGTCGTGGCTTCCATAGGCTACTCGCTCTGGATGGAGCTGCGCGACAAGCGCTACACCACGAAGGATGACGCCGTGCTCAAAGAGGAGAGCCTGTCATGACCGACCTTCCCCGCACGCAACACATCATCGCCAGCGGTCTTGTCGCGGCCGTCGGCATAGTGGTCGCCTACATCAGCTACACGCAGGAGCCTGCGGAGGCATTCCTGTTCCCGCGGCTGATTTCGACGGTCTTTTTGGTTCTGGCGCTCTGGACCTTTGGCAAAGCCGTCCTGGGGCGCACCAAAGTGGGCAATGGCCTAAGCCGCGAGGCGATGACCAACATCTTGCCCGGTCTGTTTGTGGCATTGATTTACGTCTTCTGGGCGGCCAAGGCTTTGGGGTTTTACACCGCCTCAACAATCACCTTTTTCGTTCTGTTGTCGCTGTACGACCCGGCCCCGCATGGCGAGGCGCGCACATGGATCAAAC
>JBCAZO010000014.1:0-15976 GCA_038532975.1 Pseudomonadota bacterium | reverse complement strand
GTTTTGCCCATCGATCAGGTTTTGCACCTCCGGGTGATCGAGCGCCAGGTTCTGAAGCGTATCGGGGATTATCATAACATCTGCATCGATGCGTTCGGCATTGAGACGGGCCTTGCGCGCAAAGAGTTCGAAAAGCTGTCCTTCGACAATCGCAAGCTCTGAGGACAGAAAGGTGCCGTCAAACTGCAGCAAAAGCGCTCCGGCCTCGACGATATCGCCATCGCGAACATTAATTTGACCCACGACTCCGCCATCAGGGTGCTGTACGACCTGCCGGTTTGTCTCAACCTCAATCACACCGCTGGCAACGACGGCACCGGCCAATTTGGTTTGCGTGCTCCACAAGCCCAGCCCGCCGACCAGAAGAGTAAGCGCCAGAAAGCCGATCATTGCGGGGAAGCCGACTTTCCAACGGCGCTTGTCGATATCGTTCCGTCTCATGCTGTCGCCTCAATAGAGCGTTGGATGTCAGCTGCGTTCTGAACCATAGACTTCAGAACCTCGTCACGCGGTCCCGATTTTACGATCATGCCGTCCTTGATGACCAAAAGCTGGTCGCACTCGGAGATGGCCATAGGCCTGTGCGTCATGATCAACGCAGATTTGCCATTGGCTTTGAAATCTCGGATGGCCGTATTCAGGGCGTCCGTCCCTTCTGCATCTAGAGCTGAATTGGGTTCATCCAGGATCAGCAAAACCGGATTCCCATAAAGTGCGCGCGCCAAGGCGATGCGCTGTTTTTGCCCACCCGACAAAAGGCAATCGTTGCCATCAAGAAACGTGTCGTACCCTTTGGGCAAGGTCAGAATGAGATCATGCGCCTTTGCCGCTTTCGCCGCCGCGATCACAGCCTCGGCATCAGGATCAGTTGAGAGTCGCGCGATGTTTTCCGCAACAGTTCCGTTAAACAAGGTCACATGCTGCGGTAGGTATCCGACATATCGGCCCAAATCCGCCGGATCATATTGATCAAGAGTGGCACCAGAGAGCCGAACCTCCCCGGACGTGGGTTGCCAAAGACCCAAAAGGGCTTTGGCAAGTGTGGTTTTACCAGACCCACTTTTACCAATCACACCAATCGCCTGTCCCGGCTCCAGAGAAAAACTTGCGTTCCGCAATGTGGGTTTGGATGCCTCAGGTGGCACAATCGTCAAAGCCTTGGCCGTCAGCCAGGCTTTCGGGCGCGGGATAGGCAGCCTTGGTTCTTCTGGCGGCGTCGCTTGAAGAAATTTGCCTAGGGTAACCCAAGCTGTCCGGGTGCGCTGGATCAGGGGCCATTGCCCGATGGTTTGTTCGATCGGGGCCAACGCTCGCCCAAGCAATATCGAGCTTGCGATCATGGCCCCTGCTGTCATTTCGTTCTGCAAGACAAAATACGCCCCGGCCGCCAGAATGGCTGACTGCATGAAGAGACGAAAAGATTTGGATAAGGCCGTGAAGCTGCCCGTCCAATCACTCGCCGAGATTGTCTGACGCAAGGCGTCCGCTCTGGTTTTCAGCCAACGCTGCGTGAATGCGGGTATCATGCCTTGGGCATGCACAAGCTCTGCGGCCTGGCGCGCCTGCTCGGAAAAGGCATGCGCCTCTGCGGACGTGGTTTGTGCCTTGATCACCCGTCGGTGGGTCAGAAACTGGTTCAGCAATGCGATCACGATCAAAACAACACCGCCTGCTGTGGCCAGCCAGCCAAGCACCGGATGAAAGATAAAAATCGCGCCCAAGAACAAAGGCGTCCATGGCAAATCCATCAACGCCAACATGACAGGAGAGGTGAAAAAGCCCTGCAAGGTCTCAAGATCGCGCAGCGCCGAAATCGGGCGTGCCCTTGCATCTGGGCGAATGGCATGGCGCATCGACCCCTCGAATGTACGGGCATCAAGCGCGTCCTGAAACCGCGCACCAAACCGCGCGACAACCCGGCCACGGGCATATTCAAGCAGCGCCATCAGGCCGTAGAGAAACGCAACAAGCAAAAATAGCGCAGCCAGTGTTTCCTCGGATCTGGAGGCCAGAACCCGGTCATAGACTTGCAACATGAAGAGCGGGCCGGTCAGCATTAGAATATTGACAAAAATACTGAAGATAAACGCGACGGCAATCAACGATAGCCCGCGATTACGTGCGGTTTGCAGCTCTCTCTGCGGTGCGTTGCTATTTGTTCGATTGGTCAAAGCGACCTCTCTGACATCACTTGGTCTTGAACGGCGCACTGCGCGACTGGAGCCGCGCAGCGAGTTGTTGCAGGATATGAACCTTCATCTATGACAGAAGCGGGTCGGTTTCGAAGTTAAAGACATCGAGTAGAAGCACAGTGCCAACTGCATCGCCCGAAGCTGTTATCAGTGTGCCGTTTTCTGTTTCTTCGAAGTCCAGATTGGCGAACTCCGTTCCAAGGAAACTCAGGTCATCGCGATTTTCTTCAAAGTCCTGAATAACATCATCGCCAAAGTCGCCCTCAAATATGAACTCATCCGCGCTACGGCCACCGACAAGGATATCGTTATCGGCACCGCCATTGATTATATCACGGCCACGACCGCCGTTGATGAAGTCTTCGCCTTCATCGCCATAAAGCGTATCGTTGCCCCGGTTGCCGAATATGATGTCATCCCCTTCGCCGCCGGACACCCAATCTCGTCCGCGGCCGGCAAGAACAAAATCATCACCATCATTCGCGTTGATCGTGTCACGTCCACCGAATGTAATGATCTGATCATCCCCTTTAGTGCCTTCGATATCATCTCGCCGACGTGTTCCCAGCAGAAGCTCGCCAGGCACATCCGTGGTCTCAATCTGGAAGCTGGCCACAATGGGTTCATGATCTGATGCGAAGTCACTAAACTCATTGTTCACATGCACATAGTCGACCTCCGCACCTTCCAGCAGGCTGTCCGTGACGAAAATGTGGTCCAGTGCCTGGCTGTTGCCCTGGAAGACAAAGCTGGTGCCGTCATTGGTATCCAACTGGTCAATCAGGTTGGTCAGGACCTGCTCATCGCCAACGCCTGGCAGGTCCTCGGCCAACTCATCTGTAAACTCGAATGTGTTCAGATCACCCAGAACGGAAACCCGCGCATCGCTGTCTTCGGCCAGGATTGCATCCACCACTTCGTTCAGCGCCAAGGCCTGCGCCTCACGTTCGGCTTCACCGGCCTGCACGAAAGGCTGCTCTGCGCCAAAAATCGGAGTGGACCCAAAGCGCGAAGACATATGGTTGTTGATCAACGTGATCTCTTCGCCATTGAACTCGAACACGCCCATAAGCGGGTCGCGCGTGCCGTCAAAGGCATCCGGATTGCTTACGCCAAGCGAGGACAGGACGTCCGATTCCAAGGTGGTAAACTCTTTGGCTTCCACCCGGTCCGCGTTGTACAGGAATGCGTTGCGGATGTTGCCGCCTGGAACACCTCCGTTTTCGCCGTCTTCATCGACAATGGCGCTTTCAAACTGGTAAACCGGCCCGCCAGCGGCGGCAATGGCATCGACAATAGCCTGCAACGTTTTCTCGGCGCTCAGAGTGCCATCGTCAGCCACACCGCTATCATCCTGCACCTCCTGAAGTGCCAGGATATCGGGTGATCCAAGGTTGTTGACGATTTGGCTGGCCAGTTGCGCAATCTGATCCGCATCCCCGTCTGCAGGTGCAGCCGTGACGTTCAGAATGTTGTAAGTGGCCACGGTCAAGCGATCTTCACTTGCTTCAATCGTGGTAACCTCTGGCGTATTCGCGCTCGGTGTTTCAACTTCGAAAGCTTCCGTCGCCCGCACCTCGAAATTACCAAAGGCATAATCCACAACACCTGTGATGTCCGAAAGATCGTCGCCCAGCGTCACATCAAAGGGTGAGAACCCATCTGGCAACAGATCATTGTCAAATTGAATCTGAACACGTTCAGGATTCAGATCGCCCGTTCCATCCGCATCCGCGTTGATGACCAGTCCACCACGGTCGTTCAGGCCGCCGGTCGGCGAGGTTACGCCTGCGCCGTCATCGGCCACGACCCAGGTTTCTCCAAACCCGTTGGTCGCCGATACGGCAACCGGGTTGTCAACCGTGACCCGCATACCTTCCAGGCTTTCATAGAAATCAATGCCATCGGTCTCGGGATTGAATGTACCTGGATCTTCCTGAAGGTTGACTGGCAGCTCGCTGTCGGAGATCACAACATCCGTAGGCGGAGTTCGGCCCGCAGCACCAAGTACAACAGCGTCCGGCAAATCATTGCCACTGCTAATAACTTCTATCTCGACGTTGCTCAGCTGCGTGGTCGAGAGGTTGCCTGTACCGGCACCACCCGGGATAAACTCGGAAACCGTACCCCGGATATCGATCTCATCGCCCGCCACCACACTTGGCGCATCATCAGTGAAAACAAAGATGGCATCGGACGTGGCATCGTCCCCATCGCCTTGGGGATCTTGCAGGTAAAAACCACGCGCATCAATGGCAGTCACAATGCCGGATGTCTCAACCTCTTCGCCATCGAATGGCGAGATATGCCCCGCTCCCTGAATTTCTGGTATCGAGACCTTCGTAACATCGGGCGTGATGTCATATACAATCGTCGACCCGGAAATCTCATAAGCAACTGCGATTTGCGCATTGCCCGTTGTGCTTTCCTCTGCCGAGATGAAAGCGATGGTTTCCGGGCCGTGCCGCGCCACTTCGCCTTCTGGCGTTGTGTCCACAAAAGCTGGCGGGATGTAGTTTACGAAAGACGCATTTGCAGGATTAGAGATGTCGTAGATCATGATCCCGCTGTCGCGTTCCAGACCTATGAAAGCATAAGTGGAGCCGTCGATCTCACCAATGATGATCGCCTCCGGTTCAGGGCCCTTGGCGTCTGAACGGTCCTCATCTCCATCAGTGTCGCCATCATCGTCGTTGAACCGCTCCGGCGCCAGATCAGCAATGATCTGTTCAAATTGGGAGCCGGAGTCAAAGACAAGATTGCCATCTGCATCAAAGATGGAAAACGACCGAGATGAGAACGTGTGAAGCACGTCAATGTCTCCGTCGCCGTCTGTGTCGCCATCAATAGTGGAGACCTCCAGGCGCTCCAATCCAGTAGTATCGACGCTTGGGTCGATTAAACCATCATCAATGAGGTCTTGCACACGGGCTTCGTCAAAGTCGCGGCTGTCACCCTCGTTGGCAGTGGCAAGGAAGGTTTGGCCGTCAATCTCAAAGCTCGCGATAGCATCCGCCATGCGGAAGCCGACAAGATTGTCGAAGTTCTGGATTTCGATCACGCCGTTGTCATTGGCATCCAGCGCGCTTTCGCCTGAGAAGTCGACCACACCCAGCGAGAACACATTGGTGATCGCACCGCTGGCCAGATCAACGGTCGCGATAGAGTTGTTTTCCTGCAGCGATACAAACGCAGTCGTGCCGTCCGGGCTGATCGCGATGTATTCTGGCTCTACGTCTTCGGCAAAGCTGACATCTTCCTGAATACGGATACCGGCATCTCTGGCCGCATCTTCGAAGCCGTTGAATTGCGTGAAGTCAAGGATTTGAGCCTGTGGTGCGGTTGGGTCCGATACATCGATGACACCAACTGTGCCCAATGGATTGCCGACAACGCCGTCGTCAATGGAGTCTTCGTTGAATTGACCCTCGCCTGACACAAGTAGTGTTTGGCGATCGTCAGAAAATACAACCTGATCCGGCAGGTTGCCGACATCAACGCGCGATAGAAACTCCTTTGTTTCGGCATCGAAGAAAGCGATAAAGCCCGGCTGTTCGACAAGCGATGTCTGTCCAAAGAAAGTTTCTTCTACGGCTTCGCGGCTAATCGCAGCCGCAACCACACCATTTTGAACGGCTACGGATTGAAGCCCGTCAAATCCGTCCAAACTGGTGAGATCAATGAATCCATCCTGCGCTTCGCTGGCAATATCGAAGATATCGATCCGGCCCAGCGTGCCGTTGGTCACGTAGAGCTTGCCGTCTTCATGCGCGACCACCTCGGATGCGCCTTCAGAATCGCCATCTTCTCCTTCGCCTTGGAATTCAGCTACAATGTTGAATTCCAAATCTTCACTGGCGACAGGCGTGTCAGGCAGACCACCGCTGCCACCTTGAAGAGAGAGGTTGATGATGCGCATATCAGAAGCGGCGTCTGTATCTTTGACATCAAAAGTCGCCGGGCCATCCTCAGGGAAGTTTTCGGTCAGGAAGTCAGACAGCGCCTGCTGCTCACCAATGCCCAGATCGGTAACGGGTGAGAAATCCGAGAATGGATATCCATCGCCGCCACCTGCTAGGAAGTCGAGCGTGACAACCCGGATCGAGGCCGGCGCACCAGTAACAATGACGCCATCCTCTGCGATGGCTTGCGTCACGTTGCCATCAAGATCGATAAGGTTGATATCTTGGACGCGTGTGCCTTCGACAGCGACGCTCCCATCATCGTTCAAAACCTGCGCTGTCCCATTTGGGTCGAAGGAGAACTGAACACCTCCGACCTGCGGGAACTGACCCGGCGTCGCACCCGGCGCCGTGGCTGCAACACCATGTTCCAGAATGATTTTCAACTGTTCCGGGGTCAAATCGACCGTAACCAGACCATTGTCGAAACGCAAAGCGTTATCGATATCCAATTCAGAGACTTCGCCCGACTCTTTACCAGACAGCGGGTTAGCCGCCGTTGGCAAAAGCGTTGCTGTGCCATCCCCGTTATCGACGCGTTCACCGATTGCAGCGCGGATGCCACCGCCGTTCTTGATTGACACGGTCACGTCAGGATCGATCTCTTGCGCAGCGACAAGATTGGCATCCGCGGTCAGGTTGCCCAGATTGGTCTCTTCGGTTCTGACCGAGGCGCGCTCACCATTGAGGAAAACAGAGACTTCTCCCGCTATGTCGCCATCAAGCGCGGTCACGATATCAGTTACCGCCCGCGTCAGATTGGCCACATCAGTGGCTGTTTGTGAGCCTGCAATCGCATCTTCCAGAGTTGCAGCACCTGTGACATCCAGCACCCCCTGTTCATCCGTGGCAAAAGCACCCGATACGTTTTCGTCGATCGAAGATGGGTCGATAACTCCGTTATCATCAAACGTCACGACCAGACGGCCAACATAGGAATACTCGCCATCGGTTGAGACAATTGCCGTGGGGTTGCCATCCGCATCGTTGACAACGAGCGGATAAGGTTGATCCGCCGTGTCGCCCGTGCGCAAACGGTCCTGGCTATCTGCGGATCGTGTGTCAGACCCACCCGCAATAATAACGTCCACGCCGCGCAGCAGCGACGCCAGCTCCTGTTCGAGAGAGAATTGTTGCAGGTGGCTCACCAGAACGACTTTGTTGATGTCATCCGCAGTTCCGGCTGTGTTGTCTGCACCGTCAATCAGGTCGTCGATAATCGGCTGCAACGTGGCCGCAAGAGCGGCCATGTCGTTGGTCCCATTGCTGGACACGTCATCAATGTTACCTGTCGAGGAGATCGAAGAGACAAGCTGCGTGGTCGCGCCCACAACGCCAATCTGTTCGCCATCTACCTCGAGGAATGTAGCCGGTGCGATTTTGCTATCATTGGAATCCGATCCCGTGACAGCCGGGTCAGCAGGATCGAGACGCGCGCTAAGAAGGTCGGATTCGAATGCACCGCTGGGAAGGATATCCGGGGTGAAAAGCGGCCCGACGTCAAAGTCCTGCGAGAAATCCAGATTGGCGCTCAGATAAGGGAACTGAACACCTGGTGTATCGACTTCTTGCAAATAGTTTGGCGTGCCAAAGCGGCCACCGCTCAACGAGTTACCTTCTTCGCTATCGTAGTTGATGATATTTTCAAAAGCATCGGTGCCTGCGTCAAATTCATGGTTCCCGACTGCGGATGCGTCAATCCCCAGCGCGTTTGCAATGGCGACGTCGATGCGGCCTTCAAATGTGTCGATTTCCTCGAAGTAATCAGCAAAACCATCACCGTTTACATCGGTTGTGTAAACCTGATCAAAGGTCACCACGCCGGCAACTATCTGGGCTTCTATTTCACCGTTGTCGAAAAACCCGTCACCATTCGTGTCAGCCGCTGGATCAAGAGCGCTTGTGTCAATGAGGCCGAAGAGGGCGTTATAAAACCCCTCGTAGGTTGCCGCGAGACCAAAGTCGCCGCCCGCGCTGAAAAAGGGTCCGGGGATATAATTGTCACCGGCCGACAGCAAAATTGAGCTTGCGCCGATTGTTTCCGCATCCGCCTCAAGCGAGTCTACAACCGCGGCAAAATTCGGTGCGTTTTCAATCGCATCCAGGCCGCCTTCTAAGTCTGACGCGTGCAAAATCTGAAGAGTAAATGACATATGATCGCCCCCTGCAACTAAGTTTGCCTTTTCAGGCAGTTCAAAATTTTGGGGGTATGTTTGCCTCAAAGGCACACGCATTCGGTCTCAAATGGATGCGACTAAGGCCACTCAGCATCCCCCTATGAGGGAGCTAAAAGTGAAGTGTATAGCTTTTGTATTGAAACTGTAACGGCTCTATGAATTTCATTAGGCAAACCCGTCATCCCAGAGATTCAGATATTTGTTTTAAGTTTTAGGCTGTCACTAAATCCTGTGAATTCGATGGCAAAGCAGACGATTGTCTGCGGTCAAGTTTCTTAGTCACCAAGCACACGTGTTAAGACGTCGCCGGCAATTTCATTGCCGTTTGTTTGCATAGGTAGAGTGCCTCTCTTTAGTGCTGTATTACAGTGTCGATAAGAACCAACCAGGTAAGGCCAATCCAATGCAAATGAATGACGCAAAAGCGCGGCTTGCATTTCTGGAAGCCGCCGAAGCGTTGAAAGACGTCGAGCGCTCAGGATTCACTTCTAAGGGTCGGCCAGAGGATAGCGCCGCGCACAGTTGGCGTCTGTGCCTGTGGGTGTTGGTTTTCGAAGATCAATTAGGGGATGTTGATCTACTAAAGCTCTTGAAAATTTGCATTCTGCACGATCTCGGCGAGGCGATTTCAGGCGATATACCGGCACCGTTGCAGCAAGAAGATAAATCCAAAGCCGAGCGCGCAGATTTTGAGACCCTCACATCCATTCTCAGTAAAGAACAGCAGCACGCTTTCTTGGACGCATGGGATGAGTATCAGAGAGCTGAGACCCGCGAAGCTCAGATAGCCAAAGGATTGGATAAGCTGGAGACGATACTTCAACACGTACAAGGCGCAAATCCGGATAATTTCGACTACGCCTTCAATCTGAATTATGCGCGCGACGCCACATCGAAAGAGACACTTTTGAAGTTCCTTCGCGAGCTGTTGGATGAAAAAACACGCGCCCGTATCTCAGCCGGGTAACCCCACGACACGCAGCATGGTTAGTGTGAATTTGGTCTTGAACAGTTCCACCCCGACGGTAACTTACCTATAGTCTGTTTGGCCAACCTGCGATGACGTACATTGCCCCCAAGATCGCTGTTGTCTGGATGACGCGAACAAGTCGTCGCAAAGTGCGCTCGGTCATAATCGAAAAGTGAAGGGTTTGAGACATGGCGGGATTCGAAGTTTTGGCCGTAAGCCCGAAAGATGCCGATGCGCCCGAGAGATTTGCAAAGTCCCTGCGCGAAACCGGGTTCGCCGTGATCAAAGACCACGATATCGACATGGGACAAATTGAGGCGATGTATGACGTCTGGTCGACATATTTCGCCAGTGCGGCGAAGACCGCTGATACAACGCCGCCGGACGATCCTTCGGGCTATTTCGGTTACAAGTCCGAGAATGCAAAAGGCCGCGCACAAAAAGACCTCAAAGAGTTTTTTCACGTATACCAGTCCGGCCATGTACCACCGGACTGCGAAGCAGTGACTCGTAAGTTCCACGCAAGCCTCATTTCCTTGGGAGAAACCCTTCTTGGGTGGCTGGATCAGGTAACGCCGCCCGAGGTGGCAAGTAGGCTGTCGATGCCCTTCACCGAAATGGTCGATAACTCTAAGGACCATTTGTTGCGCGTGCTTCATTATCCGCCTTTGCCCGATGACGTCGAGCCCGGAGAGGTGCGTGCGGCCGCACATGGAGATATCAACCTCATCACGCTTCTCGTGACAGGCTCGGAACCCGGGTTGCAGGCGCAGGACATCAATGGTGACTGGCACGACATCCCCTGCGGGACGGGTTACATCAACGTCAATGCTGGCGATATGCTCGAACAAGCCAGCCACGGATACTATCCTTCGACGGTGCATCGTGTGATCAATCCAGCGAAACAGGAAAACCGCTCTCGCTATTCCCTGCCGCTCTTCATGCATCCGCGTCCCGAAGTAAAGCTCGCCACGCAGACCGCCGGTGAGTTCCTGCAACAAAGACTAAAAGAAATCGGCCAAACGAGCTGATCTAATATATGGCTCACCAAAAGCCGCACAACCAACAAGGAGTTTGAGAATGAACAAACTAGCGACAACACTTTTGGCCACCGCCTTCGCCAGTGTTTCAAGCATCGCATTTGCAGCGGAATTCAAGCCCGCAGTGATCTACGACATGGGCGGCAAGTTCGATGCGTCGTTCAATGAAGGTGTCTACAATGGCATCAAACGTTTCACCGACGAAACGGGCGTCGAAGTTATGGAGTTTGAAGTCACCAACGAAGCGCAGCGCCAGCAGGCGATGGAACGTATGGTCCAACGCGGTGCGACGGTTGTTCTGGGCGTGGGCTTTGCACAGGCTGACGCAATCAATGCTGTGGCCGAAGCCAACCCTGATGTGAACTTTTCGATCATCGATGTGAATTGGCTCGACCAGCCTAATCTACGCCAATACGCCTTCAAAGAGCAGGAAGGGTCCTATCTGGTGGGGATCGCTGCTGCGATGGCCTCTGATACGGGAACTGTGGGTTTCATCGGTGGCATGGATATTCCGCTTATTCGCGCCTTTGCCTGTGGGTACAAGCAAGGGGCGAAATCTGCCAAAGCCGACATATCCGTTTTGGAAAACATGACCGGGGACACACCAAAGGCGTGGAATGATCCGGGCAAGGGTGCGGAACTTACGCAAAGCCAGATAGACCGCGGCGCTGATGTTGTCTACCAGGCAGCAGGCGGTACTGGCGTGGGCGTTATCCAAGCCGCTGCCGATGCTGGCAAGCTCGCAATCGGAGTGGACTCCAATCAAAACCACATGGCACCGGGCAACGTTTTGACCTCAATGCTCAAGCGCGTAGATGTGGCGGCTTACGAGACGATGAAAGACGCCATGTCAGGCGACTTTGATACCGGCATTCGCAACCTTGGCGTGGCCGAAGGTGGCGTAGGCTGGGCCTTGGATGAACACAACGCGAGCCTGATATCAGACAGCATGAAAGCGGCGATTGACGGCGCGGCAGACAAAATCAAGTCCGGCGAAATTGTCGTGCACGACTACCGTTCGGATAACAGCTGCCCTGTAGACTGATCCAAAAGTGGATAAGACCAACAATAGGGGGAGTGGTTTGTCCGCTCCCCTAGCGCTCGAGCTTAGAGGCGTGAGCAAGTCTTTTGGGCTCATCCACGCCAACAAAAACATAAATCTGCAAATCCAGCCCGGCGCGATCCACGGTATCATCGGCGAGAATGGCGCCGGCAAGTCAACGTTGATGAACATCGTTTACGGGATGCATGAACGCGACGAGGGAGAGATTTTCGTCGCTGGGGTCCCAGTGGATATCCGGTCCTCTGCCGATGCCATCAGCCATGGTATCGGGATGGTTCATCAACATTTTATGCTTGTTCCGACATTCACCGTGCTTGAGAATGTGATGCTTGGCTTGGAAGGCGGGCCGCTTTTGCGCGAAGGACGCGACGCGGCGCGCGCGCGGATCGAAGATCTGTCCAAACGCTACAATCTGGCAGTTGAACCAGATGCGCGGGTCAGCGATTTGAATGTTGGGCAACGTCAGCGTGTCGAGATTATCAAGGCATTGAAAGGGGGCGCCAACATCCTCATTCTGGATGAGCCAACCGGAGTGCTCACCCCTCAGGAAGCGGCACAACTTTTTGAAATTCTCAAAGTTCTGCGCGATCGCGGGGTTTCGGTCTTGTTGATCACCCACAAACTCTCGGAAGTCATGGAGATTACCGATGAGGTAGACATCATGCGGCAGGGCGAAATTGTCGGACACCGCAAAACAGCTGAGACGTCACCTTCGGAACTCGCAGAGTTGATGGTGGGGCGAAAGGTTCTTTTGGAAGTGGCACGTGTCGAAACAAGCCCGGGACCCGTGCAGCTTTCAGTCCGCAATCTTGGATATACAAACAACCAAGGCGTGGTCGAATTGGAAGACATCAGTTTCGATGTCCATGCCGGTGAAATCCTTGGCGTCGCGGGTGTGTCGGGCAACGGACAAACCCAGATGATGGAGGTGCTCGCAGGCATGCGGCATCTGACATCCGGGGCGTTCAGCGTTCTTGGCACGGATGTGACGCCAAGTTCGGTGACAACACCGCGTATTATTCGCGATCTTGGTGTGGCGCATATTCCAGAAGACCGGCACAAACATGGGCTGATCCTGCAGTTTGAAGCGCGTGAAAACATGATCCTGGGTCAGCAAGACAACGACCTTGCTGGATCGGGCGCGCTTTTAGACCGACGGAAGATCGACAACAATTGCCATGAGAAAATGCGTGAGTTCGATGTAAGACCCGCGTCGCCCGGTCACAAAGCCAGGAACTTTTCAGGTGGCAACCAACAAAAGATCGTCATTGCGCGAGAGTTTTCTACCAAACCTGCCGTGCTGCTTGTTGGCCAACCAACACGTGGTGTGGACGTCGGTGCAATTGAGGCCATTCACACCCAGCTGCAAGCGCTCAAAGCCCAAGGCTGTGCCATTCTGTTGGTCAGCGTGGAACTTGATGAAATCATGTCCTTATCGGATCGCATCATGGTGCTGTGTGATGGCAAGAATATGGGTATCGTGCCGCGTTCAAAGGCCGACCGGCAAACTCTTGGCCTCATGATGGCCGGGCAGCGCCCAGAGGCGATCTCTGCATGAGCGCACCAGCACCTCCTTTGCCAAGATGGGCAGATCTGTTTTTGCTGCCACTGATTAATCTCGCGGCGGCTTTGTGTGTTTGCGGGCTTGTGGTCTTGGCGATTGGTGAGAACCCGATTGAGGCCTTGAGTGTCATGCTCAAAGGCGCGTTCGTCTATCAAGGCGGGTTGGGGTACACACTTTACTATACGACCAATTTCGTCTTTACCGGCCTGGCCGTTGCAACAGCGTTTCATGCAATGCTCTTCAACATCGGCGGTGAAGGTCAGGCTTATATTGCAGGTCTAGGTGCAGCATTGGTCGCCTTCGCCGTAGGCGCTGCGCCTGCAATTGTTGCGCTGCCTCTTGCCGTGGCTGGCGCGGCACTCGCAGGGGCAATTTGGGGTGTAATCCCGGGCTATTTGCAGGCCAAACGCGGCAGCCATATTGTCATCACCACGATCATGTTCAATTTCATTGCCGCGTCGATCATGGTCTGGCTTCTCGCGGGTCCGATGTTGGCGCCCGGGCAGCAATCCCCTCAATCGGTTAATCTGCCGGAAGCCAGCTTTATGCCCAAGTTGCACGATCTTCTGGGCTTTGCCGGCATTGAGGTGGCTGCAACACCACTTAATGCCGCTTTTCTTTTGGCGCTTGTGGCCTTGTTTGTGTTCTGGATTTTGATTTGGCGCACACGACTTGGCTATGCTATCCGCGCCGTTGGGCATAATCCCGAGGCGGCGCATTATGCTGGCATCAACGTGCCGCGGACGATCATCGTTGCAATGGCCATTGCCGGGGCATTCGCGGGGTTGTTGGCAACCAATGAGATTCTAGGGGTCAGCCATCGCGTCATCTTGAACTACACCGCTGGCTACGGGTTCACCGGTATTGCCGTGGCGCTGATGGGCAGGAATCACCCGGTGGGGATCTTGCTGGCCTCGCTCTTGTTTGGCGCACTGTATCAAGGCGGTGCCGAGCTTGACTTCGAGTTCCGTTCAATCACCCGGGAAATGGTCCTCTTGATCCAGGGCATGATCATTCTGTTTTCCGGCGCGTTGGCCTACATGTTCAACCCGCCGCTCGCCCGCCTGATTGCCCGGGTCACCACACCCAAAGAGGTGGCTCGTGGCTGATTTTATGTTCCAGCTCCTGCTCACATTTGATGGCACCTTGCGCATTGCGACGCCGCTTATCCTCTGCGCGATGGCCGGTATCTTTGCCGAACGGTCTGGTGTCATCGACATCTCGCTGGAAGGCAAACTTCTGACAGGAGCGTTCGTTGCTGCCGCCGTCGCGTTTACAACTGGCTCCGCCTGGCTTGGCGTTGCCTGCGCAATTTTGGCGAGTGTGGCCCTGTCCCTTGTTCACGGATTTGCCTGCGTCACACATAAGGGCAATCAAGTCGTGTCTGGCGTGGCGATCAACATTCTTGCGTCGGGCCTGACGGTGGTTGTCGGGATTGCCCTCTTCCAGCGTGGGGGCCAAACCCCAAACCTGCCACGGGACGTTCGGTTCAAACCATTGGAGTGGATTGGGGTTGAGAGCGTGGATACGATACCCATATTGGGCCCGATCTACAGAGAATTAATATCAGGTCACAATGTGTTGGTTTATCTGGCTTTACTGGCCGTGCCGCTGACTGCATTTATTTTGTACCGCACACGATTTGGATTGCGCCTTCGCGCGGTTGGTGAAGTACCGGAAGCTGTGGATAGTGCCGGTGTTTCCGTGACCTGGTTGCGTTACCGTGCCCTGATCTTGGGCGGCGTGTTTTGTGGCATCGCGGGCGCATATCTTTCGGTGGCACAGGGTGGTAACTTTGTGCGCGATATGTCGGCTGGCAAGGGCTACATCGCGCTGGCTGCTGTCATTTTTGGTAACTGGAAACCGCTTACCGCGTTCGCTGCGTGCTTGATGTTTGGATTCCTGGAGGCTGCTACGTCTCGCTTGCAAGGGGTCGATTTACCTCTGGTAGGTGAACTTCCTACACAGCTTATGCTGGCATTGCCTTATGTGCTGACTGTCTTGCTACTTGCCGGTTTCATCGGAAAACCAACCCCCCCAGGCGCGATCGGACAACCATATCATAAGTGAGACAGTGGCAGGTAAGTTTGGTGCCGCTGCAATGGTTTGTTCGCTTTTGTCAATTGTCTGTCTGAAATCCCAAAGCTGGACTTCCGTGTGCATGTATCAATGGCCTACGTTTATCAGCGTTCCGGTGGCATTGTTGTTTGTCAGAATGCTGTGGATACCCTCGGCCACAACGCTGTCGGAGATGTCCGATCAAGCCAGCGCCGGCGAGGGAATCACAGGGTGCGCGACCATGAGGATCGCGCACACCGGAAATCTGCCAAGCCTCACGAGGTCGCAGCCAGTTCGGTGGCGATGATAATGTCGATCTCGTCCGACACGAGGGGTGCATAGGCACCCAAGCCAAAGTCGCTGCGCAGGACGCGGGTCGTCGCTTTGAACCCGGCGGCCCGGTGCCCCTTAGTTGGGTGTTCGCCAAGGAAGTTCAACTGCGCATCTAGCGTGACCGGTCTGGTGATGCCACGGATGGTCAGGTCTCCCATGATTTCAGCCGAGTTCGGCCCGGTGCGTTTTACGGAATTGGACACAAAGGAGATGTTGGGATGCACAGCTACGTCGAAGAACTCGTCTGAACGAAGATGCCCGTCAAATTCAGGGTTTCCGGTCTGAAGGCTATCGGCAACGATTTCAACGCGGACTGTGCTGTTTTCGATTGCTGCTTCGTCAAGGGTAACTTGCCCGCCGAAGCCGACGAATTTCCCGGATTGTTCTGACAGGCCAAGATGGTTCCAGGAGAAAACAACCTGTGAATGGCCCGGATCGAAGGTAAAGGTTTCGGCAGCAACGGCAGGCAGGGTGAAGCATGCCGCGACGCAAATTGCCGCCAAGGAACTTTTGATAGGTTTCATACTGATTTTCCTTTTAGGTTGGGTTGGAAAGATATTGGCTGCACAAATATGCGACCCGTGGTTGCAACCAGTGGATCAGATCTTGTGTTTGTG
>JBCAZO010000013.1:0-16017 GCA_038532975.1 Pseudomonadota bacterium | reverse complement strand
CAATTTGCCGAGTGTCTTGGCCCCCGTGCTCCGGAATGCAGCGCCGAGAATTTTGCCCCCATCGGCACTGGCCCCTTTGTGGTCGAGGATTTTCGCCCCAATGACGTTGTGCAACTCTCGGCCAACCCGAATTATCGCGACCTCGACAAGCCGGCCTTTGCCAGCGTTCTGATCAAAGGCGGCGGCAATGCCAGCACCGCAGGAAGCGCGGTGCTGGAAACGGGTGAGTTTGACTATGGCTGGAACCTGCAACTGGCGCCGGAAGTTCTGACGCGCATGGAGGCCGCCGGAAAGGGCCAGGTTGTCTCGGCTTTCGGCACTGTCGTGGAGCGGATTGTGTTCAATCTCACCGATCCCTCAAGCACACTTGGGGATGAGCGCTCAACCACGGCCCACCCCCACCCGTTCCTGACCGACCCGGCAGTGCGCGAGGCCCTCAGCCTTGCCATTGACCGCCAGCTTCTGGTCGAGATTGGCTACGGAACCGCTGGCCGAGTCACCTGCAACGTCCTGCCGGCACCGGCAATATACGTCTCCACCGCCAATGACGCCTGCATGACCCAGGACATTGCAGCGGCTCAGGCTTTGCTTGAGGCCGCAGGCTGGATCGACAGCGATGGCGACGGGGTGCGGGACAAGGATGGCGTCGTGCTTAGCCTTCAGTTTCAGACCTCGACCAATGCCGTGCGCCAGGACTTTCAGGTGCTCATCAAGCAATGGTGGGCCGAGATCGGTATCGAGACCCAACTGCGCAACATAGATGCCAGCGTCTTTTTCGGTGGCGATCCGGGAAGCCCGGATACATTTCAGAAATTCTTTGCCGATGTGCAGATGTTCGCTGGAAGTTTCGATGGCACCGATCCCGAAGCCTATATGTCAAGCTGGCGCTGCGACAAGATCCCGGCACCAGACAACCAATGGCAAGGCAGCAATATCTCGCGCTTTTGCAGCGCAGAGTATGACGCGCTGGCCGACATCCTGCGCCGCACTGGCGCCATGAAAGATCGCGCAGCCTTGGCCAAGGCCATGAACGATGCGCTGGTCGGCGCCTTTGTCCTGCTGCCGCTTGTGGATCGCGGTCGTGTCTCTGCCCATGCCAATTCCCTTGGCGGTGTGCGGATCAATACCTGGGACACAGAGCTTTGGAACGCCGCCGATTGGGTGCGCAAGGACGGCAACTGAATGCGCCTGCCAAGCGGACGCACTGAATGCTGAGCTACACGCTCCGTCGACTTATTCTGGCGGTGCCGACACTGCTGTTCATCGCCTTGGTCATCTTCCTGTTGCTGGAGCTGGCACCCGGTGATCCCATGGCACAGGTGCCACTCACCGTGCCTCCCGAGGTCAAGGCGCAAATGCGCGAGGCCCTGGGTCTGGGTGAGGCGATGCACATCCGGTTCGGCAAGTGGCTGGTGCAGTTTTTCTGGATCGAACCACAGGTGTTCATTGACCATATGTTCGGCACGTCCCTGTCTGAGGGCCAGCTGCGCGTGCTCAGCTGGCAGCATCGCGGCCCGGTCATGGATGTCGTGGCAGAGCGTCTGCCGCAAACGCTCTGGGTTGTGGGCACGGCCTATGTGGTAGGCATTCTCATCGCCCTGCCCATTGGGATATATTCAGCTTACCGCCAGTATTCCGTGTTTGATCAGGCCGGCACGTTTGTCACCATGGTTGGCTATTCAATTCCACCGTTTTTCAGCGGACCTTTGGTGATCGCGCTCTTCTCGGTACAATTGGGCTGGTTTGACTTTGTCTATGACACCACCCACGCCGTCACCGACTGGGCCAGCTTCAAGGTGCAACTGGGCCAAATGGTCCTGCCCGTGATGGTCCTATCCCTGCAGACCACCGCGCAGATCAGCCGCTACATGCGCGCCGCCATGCTGGACAATCTGAACCAGGATTACGTGCGCACGGCACGCGCCAAGGGCCTTTCGGAGCTGGTGGTGGTTCTGGTGCATGTGCTGCGCAACTCGATGATCCCGGTGATCACCGTCATCGCTCTTGGCTTGCCTGCGGTGTTTGGTGGCGCGATCATCACCGAACAGGTGTTTTCCATCAACGGCATCGGGGCGCAGTTGATTGACGCCATTCGCGCCAACGACCTGCCCACGGTGCATACGCTGACCTTTATTTTCGCGGTTCTGATCGTGCTGGCCAACCTGCTGGCGGACATCCTTTACGGGCTGCTTGACCCGAGGATTCGCTATGACTAAGCCGATCAGCCCCTCCGCCGGCCTCTGGCGCGATGTCTGGTATGCCTTTGCGCAACATCGCGGGGCGCTTCTGGGCGCTGTTGTGTTTGGCCTTATCCTCCTGACCGTCTATCTCGGCCCTTTCCTCTGGACGCTTGATCCCGGGTTTGCCGATATCCGCGCCCGCAACCAGGGTCCAAGCTGGGCGCATCCCTTTGGCACAGACAATCTGGGCCGCGACACACTGGCACGGGTGATGGCAGGCGGTCGGATTTCCATCGCGGTCGGCCTTGCGGCTATGGCGCTTTCCATCGGTCTAGGCAGTCTCATTGGCGTGCTGGCCGGCATGTTTCGCTTCCTCGACAGCCCGCTCATGCGGCTCACAGACCTCTTTCTGTCCCTGCCCCTCCTGCCGCTGCTTCTGGTGATGATGCTGCTCTTCAACGAAAGCCTGACCGGCCTCATGGGTCCCGAAACCGGCACCTTCACCCTCATCGTCGGCGCCATTGGCCTGACAAGCTGGATGCCCACGGCGCGGATCGTGCGGGGGGATGTTCTCGCCTTGAAAGAGCGCGAGTTTGTGCTGGCCGCACGTTCCATCGGCACCTCCCCCGCCAAGCTCATCACCCGCCACATCCTGCCCAATGTGCTCTCACCGATACTGGTCTCTGCCACCCTCGGGATCGCCACTGCCATCATCACTGAAAGCGCACTCAGCTTTCTCGGCTTTGGCTTTCCACCGCATTTCGCCACCTGGGGGCAACTTCTGAAAGACGCCACTGTCTATCTTCAGGATTACCCCGAACGAGTGATCTGGCCCGGAATGGCCATTTCCCTGACGGTGCTGAGCGTGAACTACATGGGCGACGGGCTGCGTGATGCGCTCGACCCAAGAGCACGGCGGCAAAACTAGGATGCCTCCGGCGGGGATATTTGCGGCAAAAAGAAAGGGATTTTCGCTCACTCTTTCTTTTTGCGGGAAATATCCAGTCCGTTGCTGACGTGTAATGATGGGTGCGGGCGGGGGCTCGTAAATATCCGGATGCTCTGAGTGATCAGAGACATCGTCCCCGGGCCTGAGCCCCGCCCGCAATGGTTTGTCCTGCACACTTGATTGGGACGATTACCGCCGATCCCGTGCGACTGGAACAGGGGTATCATGATGGAAAATGTGTTTGGTGTCGATGTAGCGAAGAATTGGATCGACATTGTCGGTCCGGATGGGCATGAGCGGGTTGGCAATGAAGATCTGAAAGCCTTCGCGCAGCGCGTGGGTAAACGCGGCAGTCGCGTCGCCTTTGAAGCGTCTGGCGGGTATGAGACACCTCTTCGTGCGGCACTGGCGAAGGCTGGGGTTCCGGCGATCCGTATCAATCCGCGCCGGGCGCGCGCGTTCGCCAACTCGCTTGGAAGGTTGGCAAAAACGGACCGGGCGGATGCAGGCATGATCCGCGAGATGGCGATGCGCCTGGACCTCCCGGAATGCCCACCAGAGCCGAAAGAGGTGAGCCAACTCAAAGCCTTGCAGCTGCGCCGCCGTCAGTTGGTCGAGGACGCCAAGCGCGAGAAAATACGCCTGAGCCAGACATCTGACAAGGCCATGCGCGCCTCCTTGGGGCGTGTCCTGCGGCTCTTGCGGCGCGAGATCAAGGGGATCGAGACAGCCATCGCAAAGTGTATCGCTGCATCCAAAGAGCTACGGAACCGCGCTGCCCTTCTGCGCACGGCTCCTGGCGTCGGGCCAGTCTCGGCCACGGCACTCATGGCCGAGATGCCGGAGCTTGGCACACTCGCGCCCCGCCAGGTCGCGGCTCTTGCAGGATTGGCGCCCATGGCCCGAGACAGCGGTCTGCGCACCGCGCAAACGTCGGATCGGCGGCGGCCGCAAGAGCCTTCGGGACGTGCTCTATATGGCGGGTCTGAGTGCCGCGCGAAACGACCCATCCCTGCGCGCTTTCTCGGACAGACTCAGAGCAAACGGCAAAGTCCCAAAGCAAGCCATCATCGCTGTCACACGAAAACTCCTCATCATCCTCAACGCCATGATCCGGGAAAACAGGCCATATGCTCCAATCTGAACAACACACTTGCCCGGGGGTATGGGGGCTGGCCCCCAATTTCACCTGCGTTTGGGGGCTGACCCCCAATGTAAACCCGATCAATCCTGTCACACCGGCATGCGTTGCTCGACCACTTCTGCCCACCAGCTGCAGCCAAAGGGAATGGCATCGTCGCTGAAATTGTATTCCGGGTGATGCACGGGTGCCGAAGGCCCATTGCCCATCAGGATATAGGCCCCGGGGCGTTCTTCGAGCATGAAGGCGAAATCCTCGCCGCCCATCACAAGCGGCGCATCTTCGCATTGCCCCGTCACCGCCCTAGCGGCTTCAGCGGCGAAGTTGGTCTGCTCGGCATGGTTGGCCATCACCGGGTAGTTGCGCTCATACTCCAGTGTAATCGTGCCGCCAAAGGCCTCACCGATGTTCTTACAAAGCGCGCGCATGCGCTGTTCGGTCAGGTCACGGATCGCAGGGCTCAGCGTGCGCACCGTGCCCATCAGCGTGACCTGCGAAGGGATCACGTTGAAGGTTTTGGACGACGTTTCCATCGACGTCACAGACACCACGGCATTCTCAATCGGATCGGCGTTGCGGCTGACAATCGTCTGCAGTGCGCTGACCAGTTGCGCAGTCATCACCACCGGATCGACCGTTTCATGCGGTTTGGCGGCGTGCCCGCCTTTGCCGTCAACTACGATGTCAAACTTGTCGGTCGCGGCGAAAAACGGCCCTGGACGAATGGCAAACGTCCCCTCCGGCACGCCGGGCCAGTTGTGCATGCCGTAGACCTCCTGAATACCGAAGCGCTCCATCAACCCATCTTCGCACATCTCGCGCCCACCGCCGCCGCCCTCTTCGGCAGGTTGAAAGATCACCACCGCCGTGCCGTTGAAGTTTCGCGTCTCTGCCAGGTACTTCGCCGCACCCAAGAGCATTGCGGTGTGCCCGTCATGTCCACAGGCATGCATCTTGCCCTCGGTCTTGGAGGCATAGTCGAGCCCGGTCTGCTCATGAATAGGCAGCGCATCCATATCCGCGCGCAGGCCAATGACCTTGCCCGACCCGCTTTCGCGCCCCTTGATCACGCCCACCACGCCTGTCCGGCCAATGCCCGTCACCACCTCGTCGCATCCAAAGTCTTTTAGCTTTTCCTCCACCAGCGCACTGGTGCGATGCGTGTCGAACATCAGTTCAGGGTTTGCATGAATATCCCGTCGCCAGGCGGTGATTTCATCCTGCAGATCGGCAAAGCGGTTTTTTACGGGCATGTGGCGTCCTTTCAGTCATATCCGCTGTCAGAGATCAGCACATGATGGCCCGGCGTCTCCTCTTGGTAAACCGAAGGGCCGGGGTCATGTCCAATCTTATGTATAGGGGATGGGATCGGTTTGAAATTCAACTCGGCGTCAGTGGCGCGCTGCTTTGGGTCAGGGATCGGCACCGCTCTCAGCAAGGCTTTGGTGTAGCTGTGTCTTGGATCGCGCAGCACGGCATCACGCGGGCCGCGCTCCACGACGCGCCCCAGATACATGACCGCAATTTCATGGCTCATCTGCTCCACCACGGCCATGTCATGACTGATGAAAAGATAGGACAGCCCCAGATCTCCCTGTAATTCCCGCAACAGGCTCAGGACTTCGGCCTGCACGTTGACATCCAGCGCGCTGACAGCCTCATCTGCCACGATCAGCTTGGGGTTCAGGGCCAAGGCGCGCGCAATCGCGACCCGTTGACGTTGCCCCCCAGACAATTCATGCGGATAACGCTGTAAAAGGTCTCGCGGCAGGTGCACCCGGTCGAACAACGCCGCAACACGGGCCTCCATGTTTTGACGTGGCACGGGTGCGTAATTCCAAAGCGGCTCAGCCACCTGATCGGCCACACGGCGCTGCGGGTTGAGGCTGGCATAAGGGTCCTGAAAGATCATCTGCATGCCCGCCCGCGCCGCGCGCAGCCCCTGCGCATCCAGCGCCAGAATATCCTGCCCATCGAACTGCACTGCACCGGAGGTCGGCTCCACCAGCCGCAGGAGGGATCGGCCAACAGTTGATTTCCCGCTGCCCGACTCTCCGACCAGCGCCAGCGTGCGACCAGGATGCAGACTAAAGGATACATCCTTCACCGCGTGCAGCTCAGCCACCGTGCGGCGCAACATGCCCCCTTTCACGGCAAAGCGTGTGGTGAGGTTTTTCACCTCAAGCAGCGGTGGGCCTGTATCCGTCACCTTCGAGACAGTGCCCCCCTGCCCCAGACGCGGCACCGCCTTGAGCAGCGCCTTGGTGTAGGCCGCCTCGGGCCGCTCGAAGATGTCGTTGACTGAACCCTCTTCGACCTTGCGCCCGTCCTGCATAACCACGACACGATCAGCCACCTGCGCCACCACGGCCATGTCATGCGTGATAAAGAGCACCGCCGCGCCGGTTTCGGTCTTGAGCCGATTGATCAGTGCCAGGATCTCGGCCTGCGTGGTCACATCGAGGGCCGTGGTCGGCTCATCGGCAATCAGCAGCTTGGGCCGACAGGCCAGCGCCATGGCGATGACAACCCGTTGGCGCATTCCGCCCGAAAGCTCATGCGGATATTGCCGTAAACGCCGCTCCGGCTCTGGCAGGCGCACCTGATGCAACAACTCCAGCGCTCGAACGCGCGCAGCCTGACGGCTCAGCCCTTCATGCCGTCTGAGCCCTTCGGTGAGCTGCCGTTCCACCGTGAAAACCGGGTTAAGCGCCGTCATCGGCTCCTGAAAGATCATCGCAATGTCGTTGCCGCGCAGAGTCCGCATTGTTTCAGGTGTGGCTTGCGTCAAGTCCCGCGCTGTGCCTTCGGCTTCAAACAGAACTCGCCCGCCTGTGATCTCTCCGCCGCCAAATTCCACCAGCCGCATCAGCGAGAGGGCCGAGACTGATTTTCCCGATCCGGATTCACCAACAATGCAGAGCGTTTCGCCCGGGAATACATCAAAAGAGACATCCTCCACCCCCGCAACCGCACCCTCCCGCGTCGCAAAGCGCACTTGCAGGTTTTCGATCTTAGCAAGGGGACGGTCGAGCATGAGGGCCTGTGGCTCCGCTATAGATGCATCAGACGCTAGTGCCGCAGCATACAGAGGTCAAATCAGGCAGACCGCTTATTTGGCAGGCAGAAACCGCGTCACTCCCACCGACGCGGCCCGCGCCAGGTCTGCATCGAGCGACATTGGGATGTATTCCCCACGCCGCCAGAGTTGAGACAGGTCATCATAGTGCCGGCTCAGGAAGTGACCCGACTGGCCAGTGGAAATGATGAACACGCTGCTGTCGGGATCGGCAAAATCATAGACCCCGCGATAGGCAGCACCATGCACGTTCAGGAAAGGCTCCGGCCCTGTTCCCGCCGTGCGTCCGCGCAACAAAGTGTTGTCCCCGCCCGAGGTGGACTGACGAATGTTGACGAAGTACCGCAGCACCGGGATCTCCCCCAGAACCTGATGGTCATGTGTGGCCTGATGCGCATCGCCCCAGCGCAGGCTTTCCAGCGCGGTGCCATAGCGCTCATCAATCCAAACCAGCGCATCATCCAGCGCCAGCCGCGCAATATCTGTACAAGTCTCAGTGATGGTCGACTGCCGGATATCACACCAGGCCGACGCGCCATCAATGTCGCGATAAACACGCTCGATAAACACCGGATCGGGATGGGTGAACTCTTCGGCCAGAGGCCCCATGTCATCTTCGATGAGTCGCTCCTGCAGCGCGCGCAACCAGGCTGCGTAAATCAGCGGCTCGGGCAGATGCTCATTCATCTCGCCATTCCAGCGCTGCAACAGGTCCAGCGCGCGCTGGCGTTGCCGTTCGGGCGTGCCATCGGGCGCGGCCTCACCGGTGAACCACAGGTCCTTGCCAATCAGCGGCAAGAGCGACCGCGCGGTGAAGCTCACGGTGTCCAGCTGTGCCTCGATAAAGCTGTCGCGCGTATGCACCTGCCGCGTCTGCATCAACCGGCGCCAGCGCAGCACGCGCTGTGTGTCGCCCCAGACATGGCTCACATGCAAGGGAAATGGACGATCCACGGTCTTGTTGTTGGTATTGCCCAAAAGCCCCCCGGCGGGGGCGACAAATTCGGGGTTGGCCGAATAAGCGTTCATCCCCTGCCAGCGGTTTTCGTCTATCCAGCCCCGGCTTGGCATGCGCCCCTGGCTTTCATGGCCCACATCGCGGCGCGGCATGGCCCCCACGGTTTTCATTGCGATCATGTTGCGGTCCACCACGGTCAGGTTCTGCGACGGGGCCACGTATAGCTCACCCGCGGCCAGCGCCTCACGCACCGATTGCGCGCGCATCAGCGCATAGCCTGCGCTCATTGTCGTGTCGCGGTCCGACAGCGCAGTCCAGGCCAGCGAGGCGACATGACCCGCCGGTGTGACCTCGGCCAGGTTGTAATGCGAACCGGGGAGAACCGGGCCGTTTTCCGTCCAACGCAAGGTCATCGTGACCGGCGTGGTGTCCTTGATCCGGATGATCGAGCTTTCAGTACGAAACGGCTTATACCCTTCCGGAGTCAGATATTCCTGCGGGTTCTCGGGGTTGAGTTTTTCGACATAGAGGTCCTGATCATCCAGATAGGATGACGTGATCCCCCAGCCCAGCGTGTCGGAGCGCCCCGTCATGACAATCGGAATGCCCGGTATTGTGCCGCCGATAACCCCGCCGCCCTCTAGCTCCAGCCGGGCCAGATACCACATCGCCGGGGCGGTAAAGCCCAGATGCGGATCGTTGGCCAAAAGCGTCGCCCCTGCTGCAGAGCGTTTGGGGGCAGCCGCCCAGACGTTGGATGCTCCGGCATGGGCGCGTTTGCGGAAAGGCGACAGAGGATGATCAGGAATGCCTGCTCCCGTGCTTTGAGCAAAGCTCTGCCCCTCTGGGAACAGCGACGCATAATCCGGCAACGCAGCAATACCATTGCCCGGAGCCAAAGGCATGATGTCATTCAACCGCGCGGCGTTGTTCAACGCCAGCGAACTGCGCGCATAAAGCACTTCTTCTTGCAGATGCGAAGAAAGCTGCACTGAGAGAAGTTTGAGAATGGCCAGCGAATCCGCAGGCTGCCAGGGAGAAATCGGTGAGTTGATAAAGAACAATTCCGGCGCGCCACGTCCCAAGGCAAAAGCATTGATTTCGCTCAGCCGCGCATTGATTCCCGCCGAATAAGCGGCCAGCGCAGCCTGTGTCTGGCTGTCCTGCGCCGCGACAGAGTCTTTGGCCAGCGCATAGAGATCAAAGCGTCGCATCAGCTTGTCGATCTCAACCGTGCGCACACCCAGAACTTCCGACAACCGCCCCTGCGCTGTGCGGCGCAGCATCACCATCTGCCACAGCCGGTCCTGCGCATGGGCATAGCCCAGTCCAAAGAAGGTATCGGTATCCTGTTGCCCGAAAATATGCGGCACATTGGAATTGTCGCGCACGATATCCATGGGCTGGGCCACACCATCCGTGGCCAGCGTTTTCTGGTAATCCGGCAACGACCGCGACAACAGATAGTAACTGATCAACACAGCCGCCAATCCCAGAAGGATCATCCCCCCTGCGATCCGGATCAGCCACACGAAAACTTGCGCCATGCCTGCCTCGAATTACCTTGCATCTTGGGTCGGGATAGTCAGAAATCCCGCCCATGACAATGACCGCCTTGAGGCGCAAAGGGAGAATATCATGGCAAAGCTGGCATTTCTGGGCATGGGCGTAATGGGATACCCGATGGCGGGGCATCTGCAGGCCGCCGGGCATGATGTGTGCGTCTATAACCGGACCTTTGCCAAGGCCGATGCCTGGGTCGCCCAGCATGGCGGGCGCGCGGCAAAGACACCCCGCGAGGCGGCACAGGGGGCCGAATTCGTGATGGCCTGCGTTGGCAATGACGACGATCTGCGCGGGGTCTGTCTTGGCAACGATGGCGCGTTTGCCGGCATGTCCAAGGGCGCGATCTTTGTTGATCACACGACCGTCTCAGACATCGTCACACATGAGCTTTATGCGGTGGCCAAGGAAAACGGCATGAGTTTTGTTGATGCCCCGATTTCGGGCGGTCAGGCGGGCGCGGAAAACGCCCAGCTTGGCATCATGTGCGGCGGAGATCAGATGGCTTATGATGCTGCCGAGCCAATCATGAATGTCTATGCCAAGCTCTGCAAACGCATCGGCGAGAGCGGCGCGGGGCAAGTGACCAAAATGTGCAACCAGATTGCCATTGCGGGGCTTTTGCAAGGGCTTTCCGAGGCGCTGCACTTTTGTGAAAAAGCCGGTCTGGATGGCCGGGCGGTGGTCGAGGTGATCAGTCAGGGCGCGGCAGGCAGCTGGCAGATGTCAAACCGCTATGAAACCATGCTGGACGATCACTTTGAGCATGGATTTGCCGTTGACTGGATGCGCAAGGACCTTGGTATTTGCCTCGCCAGCGCCAATAAAAACGGCGCGTCCTTGCCCGTCACTGCGCTTGTCGATCAGTTCTACAAGGACGTGCAGAAAATGGGCGGCGGTCGCTGGGATACATCGAGCCTGTTCAAGCGATTGCGCAAAATGGGTTAAGCCACGCCTATCCCAAAAGCTTTCAGAAAGCTTTTGGGAATTTTTTTCAAAAAGGAATTCCCGTTCCCGTTTTGGGCAATATTGCCCATGCGTGCGATCCGATCTCTCCTCTACACTTCCGTTCACACAGCGCGCCAATGCTTGGGCCGCGCCAACAAATTCAATGGAGGAGGAGACAATGAAGAGATATGTAGCAGCAGCGCTCTGCATGGGGGCCGCAAGCGCGGCACAGGCCGGAGGGACATTCGAGTCAACCGGCACCGTGATCGGCCAATCCACGAGCGCAATCCACGCGCTGCATGAGGGCCATCTGGTGCTCGAACTGCGCTCAACACACGATGAATTTCAAATGGCTGCGGCGGATCATCCTTTTTCCGGTATGAGCGGCTCGTGCACGGGCGCGGCGGAGATACGCGGGGCGTCTGCCACGGGCGGCGGCATGTGTGTCTATACCGGCGCTGACGGCAGCATGGCCGCCAATCGCTGGACCGTGACGGGCCTTGGCGCGGATGGCGCGTTTGAGGGGCGATGGGTCATGGTGGCGGGCAATGGCGCGATGGAAGGCCTGACCGGTGGCGGCACCTATCGCAGCCTGACCAACCCAGAAACCGGCGCGCAAAAAATCACACTCACGGGCGCGATTTCGAAACCCTGATACGCGGCGCAATTACCACTCCACTCACATAAAGAAGGACATCTAAATGTATGCGCGCGTTACACATTTTCTGATGAAGCCGGACATGGTGCAGGATGCCATTGCCCGGCTGGAACAGATGAAACCTGCAATTTTGGGCCTGCCCGGCATGCGGCAATTCATCAACACGATCAACGCCGATGGCAGCGGGTGCGTCATCGCGCTTGTGGAAAGCCGTGAAGTCTCGGACGCCAATGAAGAGGCCGTGGCGCAGCTTTGGGCACAGTTCGCGGATCACCTGGCCGCGCCGCCGGAGCCGTCAGGATTCGATGTGATCGCCAACTGGTCCGCCTGATCCAGCCACGCCCGCTAAAGCGTTTCGCGATAAACCTGAATCACAGAGTGTTGCGAAACGCAGCGCGGCACTCAATCTTTGCACGCGTTTCGCCTTTCGCTGATGTTTCAGGTTAAAGTCGAAACGCTTTGGAAATGGGCCTGTTCTCTCCTCCAAATTGAGCGGGCTCCTGGGGCGGTTTTCAACTATGAAGCTCAAACATGTGTTTGTCTTCCACGTTGAAGATCGCCCCAACCGTCTTAAAGACCGACAGCGCATCATTGAGCGATTGCGCTGAGTTCACACCGACTTTTTCATAGACCGCCTGAATCTGATTGCGGACGGTTTTTTCCGCGCGTCCAGTTGCCGCGGCAATCTCGGCCGGGCTTTGCCCCGCGACCACCGCACTGCAAATTTCCGCTTCGCGTTGGGTTAACTCGAAAACATCCCGCAACAGCCCGGTGTTCACCGGCTCATCGCCCTGACTGCCGACAAAAACCGCATATAGCCTGCGCGCATCAAAGAGATCCTTGTCCGCCTGCCCGACATCGGCCATCGACGGGTGAAACGGCGCAATGCAAAGTGAGACCGGCCCGTCGCTTTCGTCAAGGCGCAGACCTGTGGGCACATCGTTGCGTTCAATACCGGCAATCTGGCGATAGACGGCGCTGGTGTTATGCGCATCGCTCAGGGTTAACCGACCCGAGGCATCCGTGCGAAAAAGTGCATCACGCTCCAAAAGCCGCTGACCGGCCGCATTGGAAAAAACCAGACGCGCCTCGCGATCCGTGACCAGCATCGGCAGGGCAATGGCATCGAGAAACCCCTGGAAGGTCTCGGACGCCTCCTTGGCCATGCGTAAGGCCCGCGCGATACGGGTGGCCCGCACCACATGCGGTGAAATCAGCTCAAACACCTGTTTGAGCGCCTCAGGGTCGGGCGTATCGGGGCTTTTTTCATTCTCGAAAAAGATAAACACCGCCTCTCGCACACCGCTTTGAGCAAATTTGAGTGACACCCAATGCCCAATCCCGGCAGGTTCCAATACAGTCTTGTACGAAGTTGAGGACCGGAATTCTTCGTCAGTAAATATCTCTCGCGAGTAATAGACATCCCCAATCTGCGGATCGATGCGCTTCAACAGCTCCCGCCGATGATCGTTCTGGTCATCCTTGATGCCATGCACTTTGCCATCAACCGTGTGCTTGTCATAGACCTCTTGCGACGCAGTGTTGAACCCATCGGGATTGTACATGCCGATGAACTTCTCGCCTTCCTGCGTGTAAACCGCACCCATGAAACCTTTGAATTTTTGGTTGAGCGTCATCAACAGCTGCTGCCATTGCTTCAGCTCCAGGGCGGACTCATAGACCACGCCAATCAGATCACTCAGATCCTGAAGCTCAGACCGCGTCTGATCCATTTGTCTTACCCTACGTCACCCACAACAGGCAGACTGCGCCGAAGTATCCTAAAAATCAACTTTTTTGCGCCGTGGTCAAACAAAGACACCCGGCAAAGCCATACTCCCTCAGCGGTCGGTTTCGAGGGGTTTTCCGGCAGGCTCCTGACCTGACGACGCCCAGCCCCCGCCAAAGCCAAACTGCGTCGTTGCGGCCTCTCTGAGGTCGGGCCTGCTGCGCAGCATCTCAGCCACGCCGCGCGCAATCACCCGACGCGTGGGCGCAGGCGCATGTGTGTGCTGAAGGGCCAGCGCCTCTAGAAGTTTGATGCGGGTGTTGAGGGACAGCGCGTCATCTTGGGCGAGGCGATCCAGAATGGCCTGTGCCGCTGTTTTGCCGTCCAGCTCAATCCATGCGGTCGCGTAGGCCCCGAGATAGGGCAAATCCTGCGCAATTGCAGCGTCAAGGTCTTGCGCTAAAACAGCGCCAAAACTTGGGTCTTGCGAAAGCCCCGCCAGCAAAACGCGAATGGGCAACAGGTCACTATCTCCCGATTGAAGATCCTGCTTCAGGGTTGGGATCTTCGGTAAACGCGCAGCACGCAGAACCCCATAAGGCACGCGGTCCAGCTCTTGCAGCGCCAGACGGCGCAGATCGGGGTTGGGGTCATTGAGATAGCCTGAGAACAGAGACAGTCTTTCTGCATCTGCGCCGAAGGACCACTCGATTTGATGCGCCACAACATGGTCAACCACGCCACGGAACCTGTCATCGAGAACCGCAAGCTCCTGCCACGGCCCATAGGCCCCGTCACGCGCCAGCAGAACCGAATGTGTTGTCTTATCAGAGAGCCGCGCGCGGGTCGCAGCGCTCACAGCCACCGGAACCTGCGCGGTCTCAGGCCCCAATAACACGCGGATCGGCTGATATCGGGTGGGATCACCAGGATCGGGGCGCGCCACCATGATCTGTTCGGTGGCCAGCAGAAGATCCACCAGCGTTGGATCGGGCACATAGCCATGAAAGGCGCACGCCTCGGCGGCTGGCCCTGCCCCAAAACTGATCGCGCCGCCAAGAACCCATCCGAAAACTTTATGTCTCATGCCTGCGTGCTACCTCGAATAGAGAGCCAAACCGTCGTTCAGAACCAGATACTGAGCGGGTCCGCTGCCTGCTTCATACTAGCATATATCCTTGGGGCGCTGAACGTAACGATTGGGTGAGCTATTAAACGCAGGCGTCGAAACCTTGCGCCTCAGAGACCCAGCTTATCGCGCATAAACGCCAGCGCCACAGACAGCCCATCGGGTGCAATCCCGTGGCCCGTGCCCTTCATCACATGCGCATAAACCTCAGTCCACCCAGCCCCCTGCAAAGCTTCTGCCGCTTCGGGCAAGGATTGCGGCGGCACCACGTCATCGGCATCGCCATGCACCAAAAGCACTGGCGGGCGACTGACCACTTCATCGGCCAAAAGCTCTGGCTGCAAAAGACGACCGGAGAAGGCCACAATCCCCGCCACGGCATCTTCGCGCCGCGGGGCCACGTGCAGGGCCATCATCGTGCCCTGGGAAAACCCAAAGAGCACCACCTGCTCGGGCAGAACATCCTCGTCCACCATGAGCGCATCGAGAAAGGCATCCACATCCGCGGCTGACGCGCGAAACGCGGTTTCCGCCGCCTCTTCGCTGGAGCCGTCAATCCACGGGATCGGCGCCCATTGAAACCCAAACGGCGCACCGGGGATGGTTTCGGGGGCGTCCGGAGCGACAAACAACGTGTCAGGCAGATGTTCCCCCAAAGGATCAGCCAGCCCAAGGAGGTCCGCCCCATTGGCCCCATAGCCATGCAGGAACACCACAACAGACCGGGTTGTGCCCGAAAGCGGCTCCTTGCGGCCAGCATTCAATACGCGTGTCATGGGGTGCCTTTCTTTGGTTGATCCTTGGGGTGTACGGACTTAGCGGACTGTGTTCAACAGTTCAGTCGGGAGCGTTAAGCGTCGCGCAGGGATTTACCTTCGGACGGGTAAGATCTGGGATCAGCGAATGGCGGGTGAGGGCCCAAAGCGGACACGCCAAAGGCAGCAAGACCAAGGCTAGGGAAGCTCATATGCGCCACGCAAGTGCTCGATACGAACGAGGCGGTTTTCGCTGAAGTGGAGCGTAAATCGCGAGTAGAAAACCCGTAAGATACCCGAATACCAAACAACTTCTTTCATACCATCGAATTGCCAACCGTCGTTGGATATACCCAATTCTTCATATTCTTTCCGCAGTTTCGGTGTCCATTCGTTCCAGCCCAATTCTCTAAACTTTTGCTCACCCACTACAAAATTGCCGACACTACGATCTAAATGAGTGTTGAAATTGGCAAGAACTTTCAGGGCATCGTTTCGTTCCATACCGAGTGGAAGCAATTGGATCAGGCGCCGATACTCTTTATTTTGTTCTTCAATGTGACTGTGCGGATTTACAAACTTGCTGTCATAGTCAGGCCAAGTTCTTGAGAGCTTTCCTAGTTGAAACTCGAGCCTAAGAGGAACAGGCGATGAGCCCAGCCAGATCAATACTCCAGGTTCCTCCTCAAACTTATCATTAAGCGTCACGAAGTCGGGATTGCGCAATATTTGCATATCGATGATTACTGGACTGATCGGCCAAGCTTCGTGCGCTTCGAGGATTTCGCGAATCTCGTTTTTTGACTGTCCGATAGCCAAAGGGCCATAAGTGCCCTTTGTAACAAAGTGCGTGCGAGGGAAGCCAATCCAGAAATATGCCCTGAAAGTTCTTGCCAATTTCAACACTCATTTAGATCGTAGTGTCGGC
>JBCAZO010000012.1:0-16650 GCA_038532975.1 Pseudomonadota bacterium | reverse complement strand
GCTCCCGCTTTCTGACAGTCATGCTGAGCCTTGGCTTGGCATTCTTTTACATCCCGCTGTTCCTTCTGGTGATCTATTCGTTCAACAATTCCAAACTGGTTCCGGTCTGGGGCGGATGGTCCACACGCTGGTACCAGGTGCTGTTTTTTGAATCACCAGAGGTTTGGAGTGCTGTGGCGCTTAGTCTCCAGATCGCTTTTGTGAACGCCACATTCGCGACCATGCTGGGTACCTTGGCCGCACTGGCCATGGTCCGCTTTGGCCGCTTCAGGGGGCGCACGCTCTTTGGCGGCATGTTGGTGGCGCCGCTCGTGATGCCAGAGGTGATCACCGGCCTTTCGCTCCTGGTGTTTTTCATATCGCTGCAAGAGCTGATCGGCTGGCCTGCGGAACGTGGGTTCACAACAATCACCATCGCCCACATCACCTTTTCAATGGCCTTTGTCGCAGTGACCGTGCAGGCGCGCCTGACGGGTATGGGGCAGGACCTGGAAGAGGCGGCTGCGGATTTGGGGGCCAAACCATTCAAGGTTCTCACGGCGATCACTATCCCACGCCTTACCCCCGCTCTGGTGTCCGGCTGGCTGTTGGCGTTCACGCTCTCTCTTGATGATCTGGTCATCGCAAGCTTTGTAACCGGTCCCGGCGCGAATACCCTGCCAATCCTGATCTTTTCACGCATCCGTTTGGGCCTGCGTCCTGACATCAATGCCCTTGCAACTATTATCATCTTGGTCGTGGCGATCTGCGTGACTATTGCCGCCCTTATCATGTACCGCCAGCACAAGCGGGACCTGCTGGATCAGCAATTGGCTGAACGGGCCGACTGATGCCGGTCAAAACACGCAATGAAACCACCAACAAGCGTACAGCCCAGCGGGACGTGCGACGCAAACAGCTCATCATGGCGGCCATGGATTCGATTTCCAAGCGCGGTTTTTCCGACACCACGCTGCGACATGTGACGGAGAAGGCTAAAGTATCACATGGCGTTGTGAACTATCACTTTGACAGTAAAGAAGCGCTCTACGACGCAACGCTCGGCTACCTGGCGCAAGAGCATTTTGACCTGTGGACCAAATACCAGAAGGACGCCGGTTCAGACCCGGCGCATCAGCTTGCGGCAATCCTGCGCGCGGATTTTGATAAAAAAGTCTGCACCCACAAAAAACTGGCCGTTTGGTTCGCATTTTGGGGACAGGCCAAGTACCGGCCAAACTATCTCAAGATCCACAACCGGTATGACAATCAACGGTTTGAAGAGATTATGCACATCTGTGCCCGGCTCATCGAAGAGGGTGGGTATTCTGACTTGAGCGCGGAGCGCGCGACCCGTTTGATTGAATCTATCACAGATGGTCACTGGCTTTGTTTAATGCTCTACCCATCCGAAACCGACGGAGAGACGTGTTATCAAGACAGCCTGCACGCGCTAAGCCTTCTGTTCCCCAAACATTTTCCACTGGACACGACATAACTCAAGGCGCGTTCGATTCCGTATGCAGCAATGCTCGCCAAGACAAGAAGGGGCGATCTATGTCAAAGCTCAAAAAGTCCGCAGCGCAAATGGTGGCTGACGCGCGGGCACGGATTAAAGAGGTTGAGACCGCAGACCTGATTGCGCGGGTGGATGATCCTAACACTGTCATTGTCGACATCCGTGATGTGCGCGAGCGTGAAAGAACCGGATACGTCCCCGGCAGCGTTCATGCCCCGCGTGGTATGGTCGAATTCTGGATCGATCCCGACAGCCCCTACTACAAAGAGGTATTCGGACAGGACAAAAACTATGTGTTTCACTGCGCGAGTGGCTGGCGCTCAGCTCTGACTGTGGCCACGCTTCAAGATATGGGATTTGAGGCAGCGCATCTTAAGGAAGGGTTTTCAACCTGGGAGAAACAGGGCGGACCTGTTGAGAAAACAAAAGGCGATTGAACCGATGTCGAACACAACGCTCAACCAAAAGGCAAAGTCAAACTCACCCAGCGAAGAGGATTTGACTCGCTGGGACCGCGATCACCATCTGCACCCGTGGGCCGGAGTCGAAGGCGTGGGCAAAGACGAATACATGCGCGTGAACACCGGCGAGGGCATCTATCTCTGGGACAGCGCAGGCAAGCGGTACATCGACGGACCAGGTGGCATGTGGTGCGTGCAAATCGGCTATGGACGCGAGGAAATGGCCAAGGCGATTGCTGAGCAGGCAATGCAGATGCCTTATGCCTCGCCTTGGTCCTTTACCTCGGAACCCGCCGCTGTTTTGGCGCGCAAACTGGCTGAGTTTGCGCCGGGCGATCTCAACACAGTGCATTTTACCACAGGTGGCTCAACTGCTGTCGACACCGCTCTGCGCGCAGTTCAGTTCATGAATAACCGGCTGGGGCGGCCAGAGAAGAAGGTGATCCTCTCTCGCGAGAAGGCTTATCACGGCTCGACCTATCTGGCCTCGACCATGACTGGCAAAGAGCGCTTCAAGACACAGTTCGACAAGGCCGACGACTTGGTGCATTTCCTGCCCGATATCAACCCTTATGGTCGCCCCGAGGGTATGAGCCTTGAGGATTGGTGCGATGCGAAACTGGCCGATATGGAAACGGCCATCGCCGAGATTGGCGCAGACAAGATCGCAGCATTCATTGCCGAGCCGGTTCTGTGTTCCGGTGGCATCATCGTACCGCCGCCGGGCTATCACAAACGCACGCTTGAGCTGTGCCACAAGCATGACATTCTCTATATCTCGGACGAGGTCGTCACCGGCTTTGGCCGTCTAGGCCACTGGTTCGCCTCAGAGCCGGTCTTTGACATTGTGCCCGATATCATCACCTGCGCAAAAGGGCTCACATCTGGTTACATCCCGCTGGGCGCCTGCATCATCTCAGACAGCGTGGTCGACCGGATGCGGGGTAGTTCCGAAAACGACACGTTCTACAACGGCTACACCTATTCGGGCCATCCCGTTGGCTGTGCCGCCGCGCTCAAGAACATCGAGATCATGGAGCGCGAGGATATTCTGGGTCATGTGCAGCGCATCACGCCTTACTTCCAGGGACGTCTGCGCGCCATTGGTGAAAAGTTTGATATCGTGGGTGATGCGCGCGGCATGGGGCTTCTGGGCTGTCTGGAATGCAGACCAGAACTCTCCAATGAAACCTATGCCGCGCATCTGCAATTCGGCAACAAACTGGATGCGGCCTGTGAAGAGATGGGGCTTTTGCTACGCCCATTCGGCAACATGGCTGTCTTCTCTCCCCCTCTGATCATGACCGAAACGCAGATTGATGAGATGTTCGACATCATGGAGGCGGGTCTGGAAAAGCTCAGTGCGGAGTACGGCGCCTAAACCGCGTCAGGCCGCCAGTCGCCTCTCTCGATTTCGAACCAGTCCACGTTGTCATATCCATAAGCACGTCTGCGGCCTTTTAATTGGAAACCGCATTTGCCCAGAACATGGCGTGATTTGTGGTTTTCGTTGTCTGTTGTTGCCACAACGCGATCCAGAGAAGTTTCCTCAAACGCAAATCGCAGCAGGCGCGCACAAATTTCGGTGGCATACCCTTGGCCCCAAGCCTCTGGGATCAAGAGATACCCTACCTCAATATACGCATCAGGATAGGCATGTTCGGACAGCAGGTCCCAATCGTATTCCTCCGTTTCAATGGGAACTGGCAACAACACGCAATCGCCGATTTTCTGACCCGTGTCCTTTCGGGTCACGCACCAGATACCGATCCGCCCTCCTGCACCGCGTTTGGCATAATTGTGCATATTGTCCGCGACATGCTCGGGCGACATCGGATCGGCGACATACCTCATAACGTCTCGGTCACATAGCAAAGCCTGCGCGATATCAAGATCAGCAAGGCTGAACGGGATCAGTCGCAACCGTTCAGTTTCCAGCTCTAGCTGTGCTGTTTCAAGTGGCGTCACGCGACGCGCTCCTTGCGTCGCTTGAGCAAAACCATGTTGGAGATTAGAAGAACGCCGATCACCACCGCGCCGCCGACCAGCGCCCAGCGCCCAGGGTCTTCACCGACCACAGCCCAGACGAGGAGTGGCGCGAGTACCGATTCGAGAAGGATCAGTAGAGAAACCTCTGCCGAGCTGATATAGCGGGGGCCCAGTGTCAGAAAACAGGTGGCAATCGCGATGAAAAGCCCGTGCAAGAGAAACAGGTGCCACTGAGCGGCAACCGGCACCATGGGTGAAACGAATGGCAACAGCACCAGACCAGCCCCAATGTAAGACAGCGGTATGGCCGGGATCATAGAGATGTCTTTGAGCCTGCGCACCGCAGTCAGGGCTCCGGCATAGGCTGCTGACACATAGAGCGCCCAGAGATCACCTTTCCAGGAGGCCAGTTCGCTTTCGTGCGACCCGTAGGCCAGAATACCAAGGCCAACGAAAACCCCCAGAATGGTTAAAACCATCCGCCGTCCTATGCCTTCGCCCAGAAAGAGCCAGCCAAAAAGCGAGGCAAAGACAGGCATCGAGGCAAAGATGAAGACAACATTGGCCACGCTGGTTTGCGTCACGGCCATCACAAATCCAGGCGCGGTGGACCCCATCAGCACCATGTAAATCACACCCGCCCAGCCTGTGCTGAGTGAAGCGCGAATGGCCGAAGCGCCCTGAAACATAAGAACGCCAATCAGGATCATCACACCTGCGGAAATCCCGCGCCAAAAGGCAACGACAAGCGGCTCGGCGTCAATCAGGCGGACAAACAAAGAGTCCGGGACAACGAACAGCACGCCCAGCGTGGTCAGGATTATGCCTTTGAGATGCATATTCATGGCGCTAGCTGTCGGAATTTTTACAACGAATGTAAAGACCCTGAAGCTTTCAGGACTGCGCAACACGCTTCAACATTTCACGCAGCATAGTGGTATCTTCCTTGCGAAAGTCACGGGTGAGCGCCGCATCATATTTCTGCGCGGCATCTCTCAGGTCGCGGAAGGCCGCGATGCCTGATGGCGTCAAACGAAGTGTTTCGAACCGGCGGTCATTTGCGTCGCGTTTGCGCGTCAAAAACCTCAGCTTCTCCAGCCGCGTCACAGCACGGCTAATCTTCGTTTTGTGGATCCCGGCCCGGCTCGCTATGTCCTTGGCGGTCAGTGGCCCGTACACGCCCAAGTGAAATAGCACACGCCAATCGGTGCGCAGCATACCGTAGCGACCTTTATAGATTTTCTGAAACTCCAGGCTGGCCGCCTCCGCCGCCTGATTGAGAAGGTAAGGCAGAAAATCCGGCAGGTCGAAACTCTTGGCATCGCGCGACATGTGGGGTGAGCTAAGCCTTGTTAGTTACAAATTCAACTATTAACAATAATGCGGGAGGAGCCGCACATGAACCGCCAAAGCAACCTAGATGGCCTGACCCAAGCGCCCAGCATTGCTGGCCCTCACGAAGGCTACATGCCCGGCTTTGGCAACGACTTTGAAACCGAGGCTTTGCCCGGCGCGCTACCGCAGGGGCAGAACAGCCCGCAGAAATGCGCCTATGGGCTCTACGGTGAGCAGCTCTCTGGCACAGCTTTTACTGCGCCCAGCCATCAGAACGAGCGCACCTGGTGCTACCGCATCCGCCCATCTGTGAAGCACTCGCAGCGCTACACACGCATTGACCTGCCCTACTGGAAATCCGCACCGCACGTGGTCGAGGATGTGACCTCCCTCGGGCAATACCGATGGGACCCGGTGCCCCACTCAGATGAAACTCTCACATGGCTCACCGGTATGCGCACCATGACGACGGCAGGGGATGTCAACACTCAGGTGGGTATGGCCAGCCATGTCTACCTGGTCACTACGTCCATGGAGGACAGCTATTTCTACTCCGCCGACAGCGAGCTTCTGATGGTCCCGCAGGAAGGCCGCCTGCGCTTCTGCACCGAGCTTGGCATCATCGACATCGCCCCGCAGGACATCGCCATCCTGCCGCGCGGCCTGCTTTACCGGGTGGAGGTTCTGGAAGGCCCGGCGCGGGGCTTTGTTTGCGAAAACTACGGCCAGAAATTCACCCTGCCGGGGCGCGGTCCCATTGGTGCGAATTGCATGGCCAACCGTCGCGACTTCAAGACGCCCGTCGCGGCCTTTGAAGACCGCGAAACCCCCTCGACCGTCACCATCAAATGGTGCGGGCAGTTTCACGAAACCCAGATCGGGCATTCACCCCTGGATGTGGTCGCCTGGCACGGCAACTACGCGCCTTGCAAATACGACCTGACCACATACTGCCCCGTGGGGGCGGTCCTGTTCGACCACCCCGACCCGTCGATCTTTACCGTTCTCACCGCACCGTCGGGCATTGAAGGCACCGCTAATATCGACTTTGTTCTCTTCCGCGAACGCTGGATGGTGGCCGAGCATACTTTCCGCCCACCGTGGTATCACAAGAACATCATGTCCGAGCTGATGGGCAATATCTACGGCCAGTACGACGCCAAACCGCAGGGTTTCATCCCCGGCGGAATGTCGCTGCACAATATGATGCTGCCCCACGGGCCGGACCGCGAGGCGTTTGAAAAAGCCTCCACCGCCAATCTAGGCCCGGATAAGCTGGACCACACTATGTCTTTCATGTTCGAGACCCGCTTTCCTCAGCACCTCACCCGCTTTGCCGCCGAAGAGGCCCCGCTGCAGGACGACTACATCGAGTGCTGGGCCGATATAGAGAAGAAATTTGACGGCACGCTTGAAGGCAAGTGATGGGATTTGAGTATTTTTGGAACAGCGAAAGCAGGGGCGGCTTGGAGTGATGAAGTTTGCGTCCTTACGGCCTCCGCCCGGCAAACCCTGGGAGAAGGGTTATCCAGATGGTTGGTTGGTCGCTGTTTCAAACGACCTCACAGGCGTTGCTGATGTAAATGTTGGAACGCTGCAGGCTGCTTTAGAAGAAGGCTTTGGCAGAGTTACGACCAATCACGCGCGACCTATTGGCGATTTTGAATTCCAGGCCCCCTTACCCCGTGCCTACCAGTTTCTGGACGCTTCCGCCTATGTGAACCATGTCGCCCTTGTGCGGCAGGCGCGCGGCGCAGAAATGCCGGATAGCTTCTGGACAGATCCGTTGATGTATCAGGGTGCCTCAGATCGGTTTCTGGGGCCGCGCGATCCGATTCAGGGCGACCCGGCCTGGGGCCTTGATTTTGAGGCAGAAATTGCCGTGATCACTGGTGCGGTGCCCATGGGAGCCACTGCAGAAGAAGCACGCGAGGCTATTAAGCTCGTCATGCTACTGAACGATATTTCCCTGCGTACCCTTATCCCGGACGAGTTGGCCAAAGGCTTTGGCTTTGTTCAGTCCAAACCCCACAGCGCCTGTTCACCAGTGGCAGTAACGCCAGATGCCCTGCCCGGCTGGAAGGACGGCAAACTGCACGGCATCCTGAATGTCGATCTCAACGGTCAACCCTTTGGCCGTGCGGATGCCGGTGTCGATATGACCTTCGACTTTGAAACCCTCATCGCGCACGCCGCCAAAACCCGGCCCCTGGGCGCAGGCACCATCATCGGCTCTGGCACCGTATCGAACCGCGACGCGGATGGCGGACCGGGCAAACCGGTGGCGCAAGGTGGGCGCGGTTATTCCTGCATCGCCGAACAGCGCATGGTGGAAACCATTCAGACCGGCGCGCCGAAAACCCCGTTCCTACAGCCCGGTGACCGCGTCAGAATTTGGACGGAAGATGAGACCGGCCAGTCGATCTTTGGCGCGATTGAGCAGGAGGTCGCGCCATGGCCCTAACCGCCCGCTTGCCACTGCGCAATCGCCTCAATCGGGTAGAGCAGCATCACGACATTCAGTGTCAGGTTATCGCGAATGATCCAAAGCGTCAGAAGCTCAAACCCGACCACTATCACAACACTGGCCCAAATCGGCAAACGCCGCGCCAGCCAGAAACCCAAAAGCATCGCCGCAATGTCAGACGCCGAATTGAGTACGCTGTCGCCATAGTAATCGAGCGAGATCGTCACTTCGCGATAGCGCTCAATCACCGCATTCGTGTTCTCGACAATCTCCCAGGCGCATTCCACCACCGTGGCAATCACCAGCCGCCAGCCAATATCCAGACGCCGCGCCAACAGCCACAGCGCGGCATAAAACAAAAACCCGTGCAACAGATGACTGGGCCAGTACCAGTCAAACAGCTGCTGACTGCCTTCGGAGGTGTTGACAGTTCCCCACAGGTCCACCCAACCACACGGACAGGTGACATTGCGGCCCATCAACACGAGAATGGCCAGCGTGGCCAAGCTTATGCCAACCACAATCAGATATGGAAAACGCGCACTCGTCATGGCTGCACGGAATCACACCTGCGCGCGCCTGTCCATCATTAGAAAGGATTTTTCGCATGTATATCGAAGGTTACATTCTTCCCGTCAAAACCGACCGCAAGGATGACTACATCCGCCTTGCTCAAATTTCTGCGGAGGTGTTTTTGGAACATGGTGCAACACGCATGGTCGAAAGCTGGGGCGATGGGCTTGAGCCCGGCGAACACACCTCTTTTCCCCGTTCGGTTCAGCTTGAACCCGATGAAACCGTCGTCTTCGCATGGACGGAATTTCCGGACAAAGCCACGCGCGACGCCTGCCATGAAAAGGTTTTCTCTGATCCGCGGATGCAGGAGGTTATGGAAACGTTCCCGGTTGACGGAAAACGCATGATATTCGGGGGCTTCACACCTCTTATGGATGCTCGAAAGGATGGCCAATGACCAAAGCCTTCGCTTCTCAAAGTGATCTAACCGAGAAAACAATCAGCTTCACTGAAATCGGGCATGAGCTCTATGCCTTCACCGCAGAGGGCGATCCCAATTCCGGTGTGATCATTGGCGATGACGCGGTCATGATCATCGAGGCGCAGGCCACGCCGCGGCTGGCGCAGAAGGTGATCAATTGCGTGCGCAAGGTGACGGACAAACCCATCACGCATCTGGCACTCACCCATTATCATGCCGTGCGTGTGCTTGGGGCGTCGGCCTATGGGGCCGATCAGATCCTTATGTCCGATACAGCCCGCGCCATGGTGGCCGAACGCGGACAAGAGGACTGGGACAGCGAATTCCAGCGTTTCCCGCGCCTTTTTGAAGGGCATGAAAGCATCCCCGGCCTTACCTGGCCCACAACCACCTTCAGCGACCGCATGACCGTATATCTGGGCAACCGCCGCATTGACCTCATGCATCTGGGGCGCGCGCACACAGCAGGCGATATCGTCATCCATGTGCCGGATGAGAATGTGATGTTCACCGGTGACATCGTCGAATACCACTCGGCCTGCTATTGCGGCGACGGGCATTTCGCCGATTGGGGCAACACGCTGGACGCAATCAAATGGTTCGACGTCGACGCCATCGCGCCCGGACGCGGCGACGCCCTCATGGGTAGGGAAATGGTGGGCAAGGCTATCGAAAGCACCCGTGATTTCGTCGCCTCCACCTACGCCCCCGCTGCCCGTGTGGCCGCCCGTGGCGGGACGCTGAAAGAGGCATGGGACGCCGTGCGCGCCGAATGTGACCCCAAATTCTCAGATTACGCCATCTACGAACACTGCCTGCCCTTCAACGTCGCCCGCGCCCATGACGAGGCCCGCGGCATCGACACGCCGCGGATTTGGACAGCGCAGCGGGATATCGAGATGTGGGAGGCGTTGCAGGGGTGATCGATGACAACAATCGTTGAACACGATGGACTTCAAGTTATGGCCGATCATATGTCGGTCGAAGAAGTCCTTCGTCTAGTATCTGCGACGGCACGATGGGTACACAAAGACGTTTTTCGCGCTTTTCCTGTTTGGTTTCCGGAACATTCAAGAGGTGCGCTTTTCTACAAAAGTGACTGGTCAGAGTCTCAAACGAACACAACACGCGACACGGGTCATACCATCCACAAGAGTGAAGGAAACACACACGCCAACCAAGCACTAACGCTTGCACTCGGAACCACAAAACAGAAACGCAGGAACTGGTCATGCTGTCACATTTGGGGCGTGGATGATGCTTTTTTCCAAAAGTCTAATAGCATTGTGCGCGATCCACGTTACTTTTCTTGCACTGCCAACATGGTGCTTCTACCGACACCTCTCAAAGCATTCACTGATACCATGCCAAGGGTGAAACAGGCACTGAGAATATGTGCTTACTATTACTATGGTTGGTACTGCGATCATCGTGACCTTGGGTCTTGGAAGTTTCTAGATGATCCTTTGATTAACCTGCCAACTGGATATCCGAAAGACTGGCCCACTGCGGCTTGCCCAAACTTAACGCCTCCTGGCGTAGTTAGTCCAAACGATACGATTTGGCGCAAACTAGAAAACAGGCGCCAAAGGATTCAAAGAGACCTGTCAAACGCTGGTAATTATTATCCTCGAGAAAGTGTGACGCGTACTTTGGAACACTGGAACATAAACCTTGAAACACCGTTAACCGCGGCGCAGTAATGAGTTCCCCCTTCGATATCGACCTCTATCCTTACCAACGTCACCCGGATCAGGACGCGGCGCAGCCAGCCCACCACCCTGTCACCATTGTCGGCGCAGGTCCTGTCGGTCTGGCGCTGGCCATTGACCTCGCCCAGCGCAATATTCCCACGCTCGTTCTTGATGACAATTCCCGCGTCTCCACCGGCTCTCGCGCCATATGTTTTGCCAAGCGCACGCTAGAGATCGCAGATCGGCTAGGCGTGGGAGAGGCACTGGTCGAAAAAGGTGTGCAATGGAACCTCGGCAAGGTTTTCTTCGGCGACCGCAAAGTCTATGAGTTCAATCTGCAACCCGAAGATGGCCACAAAAACCCCGCCTTCATCAACCTGCAGCAATACTATCTGGAAATTGCGCTCCTTGAACGGCTGCGCGCGTTACAGGCTGATGGCGCACCGGTCGATCTGCGGGGCGAGAACCGGGTTTCAACGCCTGTCCAACATGCCGATCATGTCGCGCTGACGATTGAGACACCTGACGGTTTCTATTCCATAACCACTGACTGGCTGATTGCCTGTGATGGTGCCAATTCGCATATCCGCAATCGCATGGGGTTGGGTTTTAAAGGCCGTGTCTTCGAGGACAACTTTCTCATCGCCGATGTCACCATGCAGGCCGATTTCCCAACCGAACGCTGGTTCTGGTTCGACCCACCATTCAACCCCGGACAATCAGCGCTCTTGCACAAGCAACCCGATGGCGTCTGGCGCATCGACCTGCAGCTTGGCTGGAACATTGACCGCAAAGCAGAGCAAGACCCTGATCGCGTGCGAACCCGCGTGGCCGAGATGCTCGGCCCGGATGTGCCGTTTGAGCTGGAATGGGTGTCCATCTACACGTTCCAGTGCCGCCGCATGGACGCGTTCCGCCATGACCGCGTCCTCTTTGCCGGCGATGCCGCGCATCAGGTCTCGCCCTTTGGCGCGCGTGGGGCCAATTCCGGTATTCAGGACGCAGACAACCTGGGCTGGAAACTGGCTGAAGTCATCGCAGGAACCGCCCCTGGCACCCTTCTGGACAGCTACTGTATCGAACGTGAGAAGGCCGCGGATGAGAACATCCTCAATTCCACCCGCTCCACCGATTTCATAACGCCGAAATCTGAGATGAGCCGCGCCCTCCGGGACGCCGCGCTGAAATTGGCCGAGCGTCATGCCTTTGCCCGTCCCTTTGTCAATTCGGGTCGCTTGTCCCTGCCCTGCACCTATGACGGCTCAACGCTCAACACGTTTGATGAACTGCCAGACGCGCCAAGCCAAAGCCGCCCCGGCGCGTCCTGCCCGGATGCGCGCCTGAAAGACGGGCATCTGCTCAACACATTGGGCGGTGCATTTTACCTTCTGGCTTTGAACAGGACCGCACCGAAAAGCACAGGCCTCCAAATCGTATCACCAGATATCACACCAGACATTCAGGAACGCTATCTGGGTGTCGCACCATCTGCGCTCTACCTAATCCGACCTGATCAACACATTGCCGCCCGCTGGGCCAATGCCACATCCGCCCAGGTGATCCAGGCTCTGGACCTCGCCAAAGGACTTGTCCCATGACCAAGCTCATCACAACACCAAACCTACCCGATGCCGATGGGGTCTATGCCGATCTTCTGGCCGCGCATGACGGCCTCTCTACCGAGGAAAGCACAGCGCTCAATGCCCGGCTGATCCTGATCCTTGCCAACCATATCGGCGACGCGGATGTGATCCGGCACGCTCTCAAAGAGGCGGCGGCCTAAGCGCTTTTACTGTTCCCAAAATACTCAAAAACCCTGGCAAAGACATTCACTCCACCACCTGATGCACCTCGATCACGTTGCCATCGGGGTCATAAAAGTAAATCTGGTGCCAGCCTTTCACCGCCGCTTCACCCCAGTCGGAATAGGCCACGCCCCGCGCGTCCAAATGCGCCTTGAACGCCTCAAGGTCATCACAGCGATAGGCGATATGCCCACGGCTCACCGGGTTCACGATCTGCCCCGTCCGAAAGCCCGCCTCGACATCCTTCCGCGCCACATGCAAATGCACATGCCCATCCTCAAGGAACGCCACATCTCCGGTATAGACATCCTTGTCATTCTTCAGCGCCGGAAGATCACTTTCGGCGCGGTCAAGCTGCATCACATCGCGGTAAAACGCGTCCATGGCTTCAACCTTTTCGGTCGACAGATTGATGTGGTGCAACGTCAGTTTCATGCGGTTCTCCCGACCCGGTGCTGGACCTTCACTCAACACCACGCTTAACTGCGGCACAAGCCCTGCCGGAGATTGCAAATGCCCGCACCAGAAAACCCCTTCAAGAAAGCCCTCGCATCAGGTGAGAAGCTCTATGGTTGCTGGGCCGGGTTCGCCGACGCCTACGCAACTGAAATCCTGGGCACCGCTGGGTTCGACTGGCTGGTTCTGGATGGCGAGCATGCGCCGAATGACGTGCGGTCTTTGTCTGCGCAAATTCAGGTCTTGCAAGGCTCGGCAAGTCATCCGGTGGTCCGTGTGCCCATTGGCGAGGACTGGATCATCAAACAGGTGCTGGATGCCGGGGCACAGTCGCTCCTCGTGCCCATGGTCGACACCGCCGAACAGGCCAACGCACTGGTGCGTGCGATGCGCTACCCGCCCGAAGGCGTGCGGGGGTCCGGCGCGGCACTGGCCCGTGCGTCTGGCTTTGGCGCGATCCCCGATTACATCACAACCGCCAATGACCAGATGTGCCTGATCGTGCAAATCGAAAGCCATGCCGCCCTTGAAAATCTCGATGCAATCTGCGCGGTGGATGGTGTCGATGCCGCCTTTATCGGCCCCTCTGATCTGGCCAATGACATGGGCTACCGCGGCGATGCCACGGCGCCTGACGTTATGGAAGCCATGAAAGACGCACTTGCGCGGATAAAGGCCGCAGGCAAAGCGCCCGGCATACTGGCCGTCGATCATGACACAGCGATGATGTATCGCGACTGGGGCGGACAAATGCTAGCGGTGGGGATTGACGTGGTGCTCTTTGCGCAGGCTGCACAGGGGCTGGCTGCGAAATGGCGCGATGGCTGAGCACCTGCTGATTGATCTCGGCGGCACGCATTGTCGTCTGGGCCTTGCGCGCGACGCCAAGTTTGACGCGGTCACGGCGCGTATTTTCAAAAACGCAGCGTTCGACACGCTCACTGACTTGGTGCGCAGCTATCTCAATGAGCTTCGCCCCGGAGGGATTGACGCCGTCTGTGCTGCCGTGGCCGGCCCGGTACGTGGGGATCAGGCGCAGCTGACCAATCACAGCTGGCACGTGCACGCGCGTGATCTGGCCTCAGCGACAGGTGCCGATCACGTTCATTTACTCAACGACCTGCAGGCGCAGGCCTACGCGCTGGATGATCTTTCACCGGATGACGTTGCTCCAATCGTGCCTGGACAGGCTGACCCGGATGGAGCACGTCTTGTTCTGGTGCTGGGCACCGGGTGTAATATTGCCGTCGCCCACAACGTGAACGACAGGATTTTTGTGCCACCCGCCGAGGCCGGGCACAGCACACTACCCGATGTACCGCAGTTCCGTGCGTTGTTTGACACATTGCGCCAAGAAATACCGCATCTGCCTGTTGAAGCGGCCCTGTCCGGCCCCGGTCTGACCCGGCTGCAAGCGCATCTGACCGGCGAAACCCTTAGCCCGCCTGACATCTTGGCCGCTGCCCCAAACGACACCTTGCAAAGTTTTGTCACCCTTTTGGGTCACGTCGCCAGCTCGTTTTGTATCAGCCATTTGGCCACAGGCGGTCTGTTTCTAGCGGGCGGCACAGCGCGCGCCATTGCAGCGTCCCTCACTCCAATGGGCTTTGTTGATACATTCCACCTGCGCGGGCCTTACACAGACATACTGAAACGCATCCCGGTGACTTTGATCCATGATGACAACGCCGCACTATTGGGATGCGCACGCTATCTATCGCAAAAATGATAGCCAACTTGGCAAGCTAACCCATGCTCAACGCCAGCACCCGGCTGATCTCGGTCAGCGACCGGCCCGATTGCGCCATCCACGTGTTGAACGCCGCCTGAACTGCCTTCATCGACGATTTGGATCCCGGCGCCTTGTCCACGATGCCTTCGGCAATAAGCCGTGCCACGACATCCTTGGATAGGATATAGCTGTCACGCCCCAGCATGCGCATCGAATAAGCGCCTGTCATCCCGCCGAGCCGGGAACCACGTTTCTTCAACATCTCAAGCAGGTCTGCGAAGGCGTCCGACGGCCAACCGCCCAGCACTTTGCCCACGCCTCCCTCGTCGCGAAGTTCCAGTAAAAAAGCCGCATTGTCGCGCACCGACTGGATCTTTGCCCCGTGGCGCACAATCCGGGTGTCCTGCAGCAGGCTGTCAAACATCCCGTCATCCATGAACGCGCAACGCCCCAGATCAAAGCCGTGAAACGCCTCTTCAAACCCCGGCCATTTCTTCTCAATCACGGTCCAGTTAAGCCCGGTGGCAAAAATGTATTTCGACATCTCCGCCAGCCAGCGGTCTTCGGGGATCGCCTCTAATTCCGCCGCCGTCTTGGGCTTGCTCAACTTGACCTCAAGCGCCTCCGCCCCGCCATGACGCTCGGCACTGATCTGGAAAATCTCGTCAAAGCTTCGCATGTGTTTCTCCCCTCGCGCGTGAATACCACCCTACCCCTGACAGTTTCCTGCAGGAAGCCGCTTTTCCAGACGGCCCGCCTCTGCCATACTGCGCAACAATCAACAAAACAAAAGAGCAGCGCATGGCCGACGATCTCTTTCCTCCCCCTGACTCAGTCGATTACGACGCTTCGTCTATCGAAGTCCTCGAAGGGCTGGAACCGGTCCGCAAACGCCCCGGCATGTATATCGGCGGCACCGATGAACGCGCGCTGCATCACCTTGTCGCCGAAGTTCTCGACAACTCGATGGACGAGGCCGTCGCAGGCCATGCCACCCGCATCGAGGTGGAACTGCACGAGGACTACGCGGTCACCATCCGCGACAATGGCCGCGGCATCCCCATCGATCCGCACCCGAAGTTTCCAGACAAGTCCGCTCTGGAAGTGATCCTCTGCACCCTGCACGCGGGCGGCAAATTCTCAGGCAAGGCCTACCAGACCTCCGGCGGTCTGCACGGCGTCGGCGCCTCGGTCGTCAACGCGCTCTCCGACTCGATGGTCGTGCAGGTCGCCCGCGACCGCAAACTCTATGAACAGCGCTTCTCGCGCGGCATCCCCCTTGGGCCGCTCGAAGAAGTCGGCGCCGCCCCCAACCGGCGCGGCACCACCGTGACCTTCCATGCCGACGAGCAAATCTTTGGCCATCACCGCTTCAAACCCTCGCGGCTTTTCAATTCAATCCGCTCCAAGGCCTATCTCTTTTCCGGCGTCGAAATCCGCTGGAAATCTGCCATCGAGGACGGCGACACGCCCACCGAGGCCACGTTCCACTTCCCCGGCGGTCTCTCGGACTACCTCAAGGAAACCATGGGCGAGGCCTCGACCTATGCCGAAGCGCCCTTCGCGGGGACGGTGGATTTTCAGGAGCGGTTCGACACGCCTGGCAAGGTGGAATGGGCAATCAACTGGACACCTTCCCGCGACGGGTTCCTGCAAAGCTATTGCAACACCGTGCCAACCCCCGAGGGTGGCACACATGTGGCTGGATTCTGGGCCGCGGTTCTGAAGGGCATCAAGGCTTACGGCGAACTTGTTAATAACCGCAAAGCGGGACAGATCACCCGCGATGACCTGATCACCGGCGGCTGCGCGCTTGTTTCCTGCTTCATTCGCGAGCCCGAATTCGTCGGCCAGACCAAGGATCGGCTGGCCACCACCGAGGCACAGCGGCTGGTGGAAAACGCCGTGCGCGACCATTTCGACAACTGGCTGGCAGCGGATACAAAATCAGCAGGCGCGATCCTCGACTTTCTCGTCCTGCGCGCCGAAGAGCGTCTACGCCGAAGGGCCGAGAAGGAGACACAACGCAAATCCGCCACCAAGAAACTCCGCCTCCCCGGCAAATTGGTGGATTGCTCAAGCTCTACGCGTGAAGGCACCGAATTGTTCATTGTCGAGGGGGATTCAGCGGGCGGCTCGGCCAAAATGGCGCGGGATCGCAAAACGCAGGCGCTTCTGCCCCTGCGCGGCAAGATCCTCAACGTGCTGGGGGCGGC
>JBCAZO010000011.1:0-16719 GCA_038532975.1 Pseudomonadota bacterium | reverse complement strand
ATTCCGTGTAACGCAGCAGAACGGCACAGAACGCCCTTTCACCGGGGAGTATAATGACAACAAACAGCCCGGCATCTATGTCGACATCGTCTCAGGTGAGCCACTCTTTGCGTCATCTGACAAGTTCGAATCCGGATGTGGTTGGCCCAGTTTCACAAAGCCAATCGAAACGGCAAATGTGACCGAGCACCATGATGCAACGCACGGCATGGTGCGCACTGAGGTACGTAGTGCGCATGGCGACAGCCACCTTGGACATGTGTTTCCGGATGGTCCGCGTGATCGCGGCGGGCTTCGGTATTGCATCAATTCGGCGTCATTGCGTTTCATTCATCGTGACGAGATGGAGGCCGAAGGCTATGGTGCCTATCTAGATCAAGTGGAGGATGTGTGATGGCAGAAGAACGCGCAGTATTAGCCGGCGGGTGCTTTTGGGGCATGCAAGATCTCATTCGCAAGCTGCCCGGAGTTCACAAAACGCGCGTGGGTTACACGGGCGGCGATGTGCCCAATGCGACCTACCGCAATCATGGAACGCATGCGGAAGGTATTGAGATCATATTTGATCCCGAAACGATTACCTTTCGACAGTTGCTGGAATTCTTTTTTCAGATCCACGACCCAACCACGCCAAACCGGCAGGGCAATGACCGCGGCATGAGCTATCGTTCGGCGATTTATTATGTGAACGAAGAACAAAAAGCGGTGGCAGAAGAAACGATTGCCGATGTGAATGCCAGTGGTCTTTGGCCAGGACGCGTTGTGACTGAAGTCGAACCGGTTGGAGATTTCTGGGAAGCAGAACCTGAGCACCAGGACTACTTGGAGCGCATTCCAAATGGGTACACCTGCCATTTCGTGCGCCCCAATTGGGTACTGCCTCGACGAGACGCTGCAGAATAGCTGGTCTAAAGGCTGATTAAAGATAAGCCAAAAAAACCCCGGCGCTGCTTTAGGCATCGGGGTTTTCCTTTAGGTTAATCAATTTTCCTTGTTTTGCAGATTGTAAATCGCCTGTTGCTTGCACGGCTCAGCCCCCTAATATCTGCCGCACAACATAGGGAGAGAAACAATGCAAAAAATATTTGGAGCCGGCGTGACCGCCGCGCTGTCATTTGCCTTTGCCGGAGAGGCTCTGGCCACGGAGTGGAACGTGTCTCTTTGGGGCAAGCGCCGTGCCTTTACCGAGCATGTTGAAAAGCTGGCCGAATTGGTGAGCGAAAAGACAAATGGCGAGTTTACCCTGAACATTAGCTATGGTGGCCTGTCGAAGAACAAGGAAAACCTTGATGGTATCTCTATCGGCGCCTTCGAAATGGCGCAGTTCTGTGCAGGGTATCACCGCGACAAGAACCGCGTGATTACTGTGCTGGAATTGCCGTTCCTGGGCGTGAGCAATCTGGAAGAAGAAATGGCAGTTTCGGCGGCTGTCTACAACCACCCTGCTGCTACCGAAGAAATGGCACAGTGGAACGCCAAGCTTCTGATGACCTCGCCCATGCCACAGTACAACATTGTTGGGACTGGCGAGCCGCGTGATGAGCTGAAAGACTTTGAAGGTATGCGCGTACGTGCAACCGGCGGTCTTGGAAAAGCGTTTGAGGCTGTGGGTGGCATTCCGACATCTGTGACTGCGACAGAGGCGTACCAGGCAATGGAAGGCGGCTTGGTCGACACGGTCGCTTTCGCCCAGCATGCACATCTGAGTTTTGGCACGATCAATCAGGCCGACTGGTGGACCGCCAACTTGAATCCCGGCACCGTAAATTGCCCGGTTGTGGTCAACATCGACGCCTATGAAGGCTTGTCAGATGAACACCGTGCCGCATTGGACAGTTCGGTGTCAGAGGCCTTGGATCACTACCTGGCGAACTATGGTGAACTGCTCAAGAAGTGGGACAGCGTGCTGGAAGAGAAAGGCGTTCAGAAGGTCGAAATCGCTGATAGCGAAATTGAAGCTTTCAAAGCCAAAGCTGCTGATCCGATCCGCGAAGCCTGGATTTCTGATATGGAAGCTCAGGGTCTTCCGGGCCAAGAACTTTATGATCTGGTGATATCCACTTTGGAAAGCCATCGCGCTTCCAATTGATACGAGTTCCGGCGCGGCGTTGTTGCCGCGTCGGTTTTCCCCTGTGCGGATAAGGAAGTAACTATGGCCGGCGCCTCTGCTGTGATCGAAGACGGCTCACTTCTCAGTCGGTTGGACAAAATGTTACTCCGTCTGGAGACGTTGTTGGCCTTGGCCAGTGGTTTGGTCATCTTTTCGTTAATGTTCTTGGCTTTTTTTTATGTAAGCACGCGAACTCTAGGTTATCCGACTAAGGGTTATGAAGACATCATTGTTGCCATTATGCCCTTGATTGCGATCTTGGGCATTTCTTATGTGCAACGGGACGGTTCGCACATTCGAATGGATATCGTGGTCAATGCCTTGAGCGGGCGAGCGCTTTGGTTATTTGAATTTATGTCAGTTCTTCTGATCCTTATTCTAGTGCTGGCGTTGGTCTATGGATCTTACGTGCATTTTGATCGTGCGTTCGATTGTTCGCGACCTCTGTGCTCTTTTGACAGCACAGGAACGATCTACATTCCCCTTTGGCCAAGCAAGCTTATCGTCCCCATTGCGTTTGGGGTTTTGGCCCTCCGTCTGTTTATCCAACTATGGGGATATGGACGTGCTTTCGTACTTGGCTTGGACAGCCCGCCGGCCGTTCCACTCAGGTTGAGTGTCGACCAACAGGTTCAGATTGAGGCGGCCTCGTACAACGAGGCCGATCAATGAATACGATTGATATAGGTCTTTGGGTTACTGGCAGCTTGCTGGTTTTGGTCGTGTGTGGGATGCGAGTGGCCTTTGCCACAGGACTTGCGGGCTTCGTTGGGCTTATCTGGATTTTTTGGGACAGGGTTGGTTACGAGTGGGACAAGTTTATCTTCTTCAATGAGCGACGCGGGGTTTTGGATGGTGCGCTCGGCAAAGCCATGCAAAACGTCGGCACAATTCCTCAGTCGAAGGTTAGCGCTCATGTATTGTCACTGATCCCAATCTTTATCCTGATTGGTTATCTTGCCTACCACGCGAAGTTGACCAAAGCGCTTTTTGAGGCATGCAAAAGGTGGATTGCTTGGGTGCCAGGTGGTCTTGCCGTTTCAACGGTTTTTGCAACAGCAGGTTTTGCGGCTGTGTCAGGCGCATCGGTGGCTACAGCAGCGGTCTTTGCCCGGATCGCAATCCCTGAGATGCTCAAGATCGGTTACAACAAACAATTCGCAGCAGGGGTTGTAGCGGCAGGCGGTACACTGGCGTCGCTTATTCCGCCATCAGCCATCTTGGTGATTTATGCAATCATTGTTGAGCAAGACGTGGGTAAACTGCTTTTGGCTGGGTTCGTCCCAGGACTCTTCTCCGCGATTGTTTACGCTGCGATTATCATAGCTCTGGCGGTAGGACTTAAAACAATCGGCCCCCCGGTCAGCGGTTTTACCTGGCGCGAAAAGTTCGAAAGTCTGCCAGCCGCGTTACCAATCGTTGCCGTGATCGTAATCATCATCTTTTTTGTTTATAATCCATTTGGGGATGCTTGGGGTACACCCACAGAAGGTGGGGCCATAGGAGCCTTCATCGTCTTTTGTATGGCCATCTATCGCGGCATGCGTTGGAAAGAACTTAAAGCGGCGCTTTTGGAAACGGCCAAGCTTACCATTATGATTTTCACGATCATATGGGGTGTGCTGATTTACGTTACTTTCTTGGGTCAAGCCAAACTTCCGGATGCCTTTGCCGATTGGATTACCGCGCTTGAGATGTCACCGATGCTCATACTGATTTGCATCCTTCTGGCCTATGCTGTGCTGGGTATGTTCATGGATGCCATTGGCATGCTGCTTCTGACCCTGCCTGTCGTCTATCCTGCAGTCATGGCGCTCAATGGCGGAGAGTTTGTGTCGGCTGCGGACTCAGCCTTTGGCATGTCCGGTCCGATGTGCGCGATCTGGTTCGGCATCCTAGTTGTCAAAATGGCGGAGTTTTGTCTCATCACGCCGCCGATTGGCCTCAATTGTTTCGTGGTTGCGGGCGTGCGTGATGATCTGAGCGTTCAGGACGTATTCAAAGGCGTGACGCCGTTTTTCATCGCGGATGCCATCACAATTGCCTTGCTCGTGGCCTTCCCTGCCATCGTGCTTTGGTTGCCGAGTTTGGCTTAGATCACAAAGAGAATTGCACTTCGGTCCTTAAACACGAAAAGTAACGCCTAGGGTCGGAGGCGCGCATCATGAAAACCATCACAGAGTTTCCTCACGAGATTGAGGTGCTGGATCCGGTTTTTATCGAGATGTCTGATGGTGTGCGCCTCGTTGCTAAAATCTGGAAACCCAAAGGCACACAACAGGTTCCCGCCATCCTGGAATACCTGCCTTATCGCCGCAGTGATGGCACAGCGGAGCGGGACGCACTGACCCATCCCTATTTTGCAGGGCATGGCTATGCGTCAATCCGTGTTGATATGCGTGGCTCAGGTGACAGTGATGGCGTGATGAAAGGGGAATATCTAGAGCAGGAACAGGATGACGCGCTTGAGGTCATCAACTGGATTACAGCCCAGCCATGGTGCAGCGGTTCGGTAGGCATGATCGGAATTTCCTGGGGCGGCTTCAATGGGTTGCAAGTGGCGGCACGGCAGCCCGATGCGCTCAAAGCCATTGTGTCGATCTGCTCAACCGATGATCGCTATGCGGATGACATCCACTATATGGGCGGTTGCCTGATGATGGATAACCCGTGGTGGTCCAGCTATATGTTTTCGCTCAACACCACACCGCCTGATCCTCTTGTTGTTGGCGACAGGTGGAAAGAAATCTGGCTGGAGCGTCTCAAAGGTAGTGGGTTCTGGATATCAGACTGGTTGCGGCATCAGCGCCGGGATGACTTCTGGGAACATGGGTCGGTCTGCGAGGACTTCTCGCAGATCAAGGCTGCGGTCTATGCCGTCGGCGGTTGGGCGGATGGGTACTCAAATGCCGTCTTTCGCCTGCTGGAGGGGTTGGATAGCCCTTGCAAAGGGCTTGTTGGACCGTGGGCGCACAAGTACCCGCATTTTGCCAAGCCGGGCCCGGCGATTGGGTTTTTACAGGAATGTCTGCGCTGGTGGGACTATTGGCTGAAAGGTATTGAGACCGGCATCATGGATGAACCCGCTCTGCGTGCCTGGGTGCAGGATGGCGTGTCGCCACAGACGTTTTACGAACATCGTCCGGGACGTTGGGTTGCAACCGAAAGCTGGCCGAGCCAAAAGACAAAGCCAGAGGTTTGGCATCTCAACTTAACGGGTCTTGAGCCTGGGGCACAGAATGCCCAAGTATTGCCGCTCTGTTCTCCTCAGACAGTCGGCATGGCTGGTGGCCGGTGGTGTGCCTTTGGACTCGACCCTGATGGCCCGGGAGATCAGCGCACCGAGGCGGGTGGATCGATGGTGTTTGATACGCCGGTGCTGGAAGAAGCTTTTGACATTCTCGGTGCGCCGGAGCTTGAGCTGGAATTGGAAAGTGATCAGCCTGTGGCAATGATCGCCGCTGTACTGAGTGACGTGATGCCTGATGGAGCAGCGACACGGGTCAGCTACGGTGTGCTCAATCTGACGCACCGTGATGATCATGAACATCCTACGCCTTTGACGCCCGGCAAGCGCTATCGCGTGAGTCTCAAACTGAACGATTGTGGGCACAGGTTTGCGGCAGGCCACAAACTGCGTATCGCGCTTTCAACGACGTACTGGCCAATAATCTGGCCCATGCCCGAAAAGGTAACACTTCGGATTGTAGCGGGACAAAGCACACTTGCGTTGCCAGTACTCCCCGCCTCAGATCTTGATGCTGGATTGCCAGAGTTTCTATCACCAGAAGGGGCAGAACCTCTCGATATAGAGCAGCTCTCTCGTCCTGAGTTTGAAAGTGGGTTCCAAACTGATCTAGCCACCGGGGAGGTCACCTATCGTCTAAAGGTGGATGAGGGTCGGGTGCTTCATAACGATCACGACGGTTGGACAACAGCATCCATGCATGAAGAGATCTATCGTATTCATCCCGATGATCCGCTGAGCGCATCTTTCGATGTGGTTTGGACCGAGGAGGTATCGCGCGGTGCGTGGCACGTCGCAACACGCACCCGAACGCGCATGCATGCGACGAATACGCATTTCTTTTTGAAAGGTGAGTTAGAAGCGCATTGTGGCGAGGAAGAGGTATACCGCCAGGCCTGGGATGAGGAAATTTCACGCGATCTGGTCTAGGCGGGCTTAGGGAAACATGTTCAACATGGACAGACGGATTTTTAATCTGATTGGCCATGTTTCATGCCCGGAAAGTCACAATTCAATATCCTTATTGTCGTGACGCCGCATTTCAATGTGCTCGCAACGATGGGATTTCTCGACCCGTTTCGTGCAGCGAACTACCTTGAGGGGCAGGTGCGTTTTCGTTGGCAGATCGCGTCTGAGGCAGGTGGGTGTTGTTTGGCCAGCAATGGCACTGAGTTGACAACACAGCCTTTGCCAGAAGACCGGTTCGACCTAGTGGTCGTCTCCAGCAGTTGGACGCCTGAACGCCACAGCACCCCTGCCTTGCATTCAGCTTTGCGGCGCTGGGCACGACAGGGCACCACTCTGGCAGCTCTCGATACGGGCGCTTTCATTCTTGCTGAGGCAGGATTGCTCGCGAATAAGCGCGCCACCGTTCACTATGAACATATCGATGCCTTTGGCGAAACCCATCCTGAGTGTGAGGTCAGCGAAGAACTCTTTGTCTTTGATGGCAACCGGCTTACCTGTGCCGGTGGTAGCGCATCTACGGATTTTGCACTCAACATTCTGCGTGGGCTGGAAGGTGATGCGCTGGCCAACGATGCTGCACGCTACATCCTGCATCAAAGCGTACGCCCTATGGGTAGCCCTCAAAATGCGGCACCGGTTGAGCCTTTGGGAAACACCGCTCCTGGGTCGGTCCGGCGGGCAATTTCCATCATGGAAAAGAACCTGGAGACTCCTGTTTCGATTTCTGACATTTGCCGTCAAGCGCGCATTTCTCACCGGCAATTGAACCGGTTGTTCCGCGACTATGTGAAAAAGACGCCACAGCTTTACTATCGTGACATTCGCCTTGATCGGGCGCGTGGATTGGTCACTCAAACCGAGATGCCTTTGTCCGAAGTGGCTATTGCCTCAGGCTTTGCCAGTCAGGTGCATTTCAGTCGGGCTTACAAGGCGCGATTCGGCCTGCCGCCGCTCAAAGATCGGATTGAAGGGCGAGTGCCCTTTGAGTTTCGTGCTTGGCCAATGCATCGCAAGGCATGACAAATTGGCATTAAGGCGAATAAAGTTAAATTTCAGGCGAGTAAGATGGTATGAATTGATTTTGTTCAGAGCGAGAATACACGAGCGCGAAAAGGGAGATTGTTATGACCGAACGGCCCAATCAGTCAGAATTCGAAGCTATTTCCCGGGGCTATTCCACTGATGCGTCAAAATCGTTTTCACTGCGCGCTGAGGCCTATGTCGAGCCGCGCTGGTACGACGTTGATCAAAGGGCCGTGTTTGCCAAAACCTGGCAGTGGGTGTGTCACGTTGAGAAACTTCGCAACCCCGGGTCCTATTTGACCACTGAGATTGCAGGTCATCCCATTGCAATTGTCCGCGACCGCGAGGGCGCATTGCGTGCCTTCTACAACGTTTGCAAGCACCGCGCGCATGAGCTTTTGTCAGGTGAGGGCGAGACAACACGTATCATGTGTCCGTACCACGCTTGGGTCTACAAGCTCGACGGCCAGCTTGTGCGCGCCCCCGAAACCGAAGGTCTTCAGGGCTTCGACCCAAGCCAGATCTGTCTCGACCAGGTGCAGGTCGAGGAATTCTGCGGCTTTGTGTTTGTGAATCTTGATCCAGAGGCTGCATCTCTGAGCGAGCAGTCAGGTGATCTGGAAATGGAAATACGCCATTGGGCCCCCGATATTGAACAACTGACCTTTGGCCGTCGCCTGACCTATGACATCAAGTCCAACTGGAAGAATGTCGTCGACAATTTTCTCGAATGCTACCACTGCCCGACCGCACACAAGGATTTCTGCGACCTGGTGGATATGGACACCTATAAAGTCACGACGCATGGAATTTATTCCTCGCATATGGCCGATGCCGGCAAAGGGACAAACACGGCCTATGATGTCTCAAACGCCACGGTGCGCACCCATGCGGTTTGGTGGCTTTGGCCGACAACTTGCCTGATGCGCTATCCGGGACGATCATCGATGATTGTTCTCAATATCATTCCTGTCGGACCTGACCGAACGCTGGAAACCTATGATTTCTTCCTTGAGACACCTGACCCCGATCCGATGGAGCTTGATGCAATGCGCTATCTTGATGAGGTGTTGCAGGTCGAGGACATCAATCTTGTCGAAAGTGTGCAGCGTGGGATGAACACACCTGCTTTCACCCAAGGACGCATTGTCAATGATCCGTCAGGTTCGGGCAAATCTGAGCATGCGGTGCACCATTTTCATGGTTTGGTTCTGGATTCCTATGAACGAGCCGTGGGATGAGCGCTGCTGCGCGGGGCGATGTGCCAAACATTGTTGTTATCATGGCCGACCAATTGGCCCCACACTTTACCGGGGCGTACGGACACCCGGTCGCGAAGACACCGCACCTAGACGCATTGGCCGCGCGCGGGGCGCAGTTTGATGCGGCCTATTGCAACTCGCCGCTCTGCGCGCCCTCGCGCTTTGCTTTTATGTCCGGCCAACTCATCAGCCGGATTGCCGCCTATGACAACGCTTCAGAGTTTCGCGCCTCTGTTCCGACTTTTGCACATTACATGCGGATGCTTGGCTATCGCACCTGCCTCAGTGGTAAGATGCACTTTGTTGGCCCTGACCAGATGCATGGCTTTCAGAACCGCGTGACCACGGACATATACCCGGCTGATTTTGCGTGGACGCCGGATTGGGAGGCCGCCGATGAGCGGATCGATAAGTGGTATCATAACATGCAAACGGTCAAGGAAAGCGGACCGGCGGTGGCGACGTTCCAGACCGACTATGATGATGAAGTCGGGTTTGCAGCGCGGCGTTGGTTGATTGACCAAGGGCGGGATCGGTCGGCTGGCGAAACGGCTCCGTTTTTGTTGGTTGCCAGTTTTATTCACCCACATGACCCATACGTGGCGAAACCGGAATGGTGGAACCTGTATTCAGACGATGACATTGACATGCCTGAAGTGCATTTGCCGCCCGAAGCACAGGATCCTTTCTCCAAACGTATCATGGACGGTATCGAAGCCAGCTATGTGCCCCTAACCGAGAAAGAAGTACGTCGCGCGCGTCGCGCCTATCTTGCTAATGTCAGCTATTTCGACAGTAAAATCGGTGAAATTGTCGAAACACTGGACGAGATGGGAGAGACCGAGAACACAATAGTTATCGTAACGGCAGATCACGGCGATATGCTGGGTGAGCGTGGGTTGTGGTACAAGATGAATTTCTTTGAGCATTCCGCACGCGTCCCGCTTGTCGTGGCCGGACCGGGCGTTGCACACGGTGTTGTGCCAAACGCCTGTTCACTGGCTGATATGTTGCCGACTTTTGTCGAATTGGGTGGTGGTGATGCCACGCTCTTAGGAGAACCGGTTGATGGCCGTAGCCTGGTGCCGCTTATGCGCGGCGAAACGGATACCGCAGATGAAGCCATCGGCGAGTATTGTGCGGAAATGACGCCTGCTCCGGTGTTCATGATCCGCCGAGGCCGCTTCAAATACATCCACTGTGATGTTGATCCGCCTCAGCTATATGATCTGAAAAATGATCCCTCGGAGCTGGTCAATCTTGCGAATGACCCTGCCTATGCAAATCAAGCAGCAGATTTTGCTAAGGAAGTTGCCGCGCGTTGGGATAGCGCGAAGCTAAAATCAGATATTCTCGCTACACAGCGCACACGGCGCGCTTTGCATGCGGCAATGAAGGCCGGAGCATCCGAACCTTGGGACTACAACCCACCTCGTGATGCAAGCCAGGAATATGTGCGTAACCACATGGACTGGACGGTCGCCGCGTCCCGCTACAGGTTTCCACCACTTGAAAAGGATGAAGGATGATCTTGAAGGGTAAAGTGGCCGTGGTCACGGGGGGGCGTGGTGGTATAGGACGTGCAATCTGTGACCGCTTCGAGCGTGAGGGTGCGACGGTCTACGCGGCAGACCTTGATGTGTCTGGATCGCTTGGAAAACCTGAGGGCAGCGCTCGCTTTCTTAGGCTGGACGTGACCAGCGAGGACAATGTTCGTGCGGTCATGGATCAGGTCGGTTCAGAGCAAGATCGTTTAGACATTCTGGTCAATGCCGCCGGGATCGAGATCGAAAAGACGATCGAAGAGACCAGCCTTGAGGAGTGGAACCACTCGTTTGCTGTGAACGTGACGGGTACATTTCTGACCTCGAAATATGCACTGCCCCTTTTGCGGAAGGTAACGCAAGGTGCGACAAGTGCCAGCATAATCAACTTTGGCTCATATGATGGATTTATCGCCGACCCGGGTCTGGCGGCCTATTGCGCCACAAAGGGGGCTGTTCATGCGCTGACCAGAGCTATGGCTTGTGATCATGGACCTGAGGGCATCCGAGTGAACGCCATTTGTCCTGGCTATGTTGATACGCCGATGCTGCAGAGTTTTTTCACAGGGGACGGCTCAGGTGGTGGCGGCAAGACCATTGATCAATTGCAACAGGCCGTGCGCGATGTGCATCCTATGCGCACTTACGGCACGCCCGAAGATATCGCCAATCTGGTGAACTGGCTGGCCAGCGACGAGGCACGCTATGCCTCGGGTCAGCTTTGGGTACTGGATGGCGGGTTGTCGGCACAAGTGCAGCAGATGCGTTTGTGAGCGTCTTGCGAACAGTGAAGGACAGGTGAGCGTGATGCGGCTAGCAGGGAAGAAGGCACTTATCACTGGTGGACGGCAAGGGATTGGCCGTGGCATCGTTGATGCTTTTTTGGCGGAAGGGGCGCAGGTCTGGACGTGTGGTCGGGGCCCACGGCCAGACGATTTGCCGGACGATGTGACTTGGATGCAGACGGATGTATCTAAGGTTGAGAATGTCGAGACCTTGGCCCAAACATTAGACAAACTCGATGTGCTGGTGAACAACGCAGGTGTTCAGGTTGAAAAAACAGTTGTCGACAGCACAGACAAAGACTGGGACACGGTGATCGGTGCGAATTGCCGTGGTGTGTTCAACATGTGTCGTGCGCTGATCCCCAAGATGAATGCAGGCGGTGTCATCATAAATATCGGTTCCATTTCAGGCCACGTCGCCGATCCTGGCATGGCGCTATACAATGCGTCCAAGGCTTTTGTGCATGGCTTGACGCGGTCCATTGCGGTGGATCATGGTCCACGGATTCGGTGCAACGCAATTTGTCCCGGATGGATCAACACCGGCATGTTGGAGGCGGGTTTTGATCTGGCGAATGATCCTGCCGCAGCGCGCAAAGATGCTTTGTCGCGTCATCCGGTCGGTCGTTTTGGACATCCCGAAGATATCGCGGCCATGGCGGTTTGGCTTGCGTCTGACGACGCATCCTTTGCCACGGGTCAGATGTTCACCGTGGATGGTGGCATGACAGCAGCCTCGCCTCTCAATCCGGGAATGTTCTAATGTCTAATTTTGAGAAAACCGCCTGCCTTGGGGCCGGTGTCATAGGCGCAAGCTGGACTGCGCTTTTCCTGGCGTCTGGGCGATCCGTGGCGGTCTACGATCCGGCACCGGAGTCGGAAAAACTGGTGCGAGACTATATCGCGCGCGCCTGGCCTGCCATGGAGGCTCTTGGTTTGACTGAACGGGGTGATCCTGAGGCTATAACGTTTCATTCGGATGCGAGCGAAGCCGTTAGGAACGCTGATTTCATTCAGGAAAGCGTACCTGAACGCATAGCAATCAAACATGAGCTCTTTGCTGAGATCGAGCCGCATCTAAAGGCCGACGCCGTTCTTGCAAGCTCGGCTTCTGGCCTGACGCTCGGGCAGATGCAGGTTGGATGGAAGAACCCGTCGCGTATGATTTTAGGGCACCCGTTTAATCCACCTCACTTGATTCCATTGGTGGAAATCATGGGAAATGAACATACTACAGAGGGTGTGGTCGACGCTGCGGAAGTGTTCTACGCTGATATTGGAAAGACAACGATCCGCGTGCAAAAAGAAGTGCCGGGTCATGTCGCCAATCGCCTTCAGGCAGCCGTCTGGCGAGAGGCGATCCATCTGGTACAATCCGGCGTGGCAAGCGTTGCTGATGTGGACAAGGCGATGAGCGCGGGGCCTGGTTTGCGCTGGGCGGCGATGGGGCCGACAATGCTCTTCAACCTTGGAGCTGGGCCAGGCGGGTTAGCCGCCTTTTGCGATCATTTCAGCGATACGTTCAATGGTTGGTGGGATGATCTTGGAACGCCGGTGCTTGATGATGCAACTGCGGATATGTTGGTCGAGGGCATCGAAGAAGCCATAAGAGGGCGCTCGGTCCCAGAACTGTCAGCACACCGTGATCGCATGATCCTGGCTATGCAACAAGCTCTACAGGCCGAGTGTTAGTTCAAGCCAAGTGATCAACCACTTGTAAATGCTGGGCCAGTCTGTCCACCTCAGTCAGGAACCGTGTCACCAGTTTCGGATCGTTCGGTGCGGGGCTGACACCGGCGGGTATTTCGCGGTTCAATACCGCTTCGACAGCCATGGAAACCGGGATGGATACCAGTCGCGCCATAGCCGTACTGCGCTCGTCCCCCCATGCATCCATGACAAAGGTTTTATGCCAGACAGGAATGCCTTCACGCTCGGCCTTGAAATCGACGCAAAGAACCACGCGATCCGGCTCACCTTCGGCATAGGCATTTTCACGCCAGAACTGATCCGACATCTCCTTGAGCCGGGCTTCACCCGCGTCACCTTTCAGGGTTTCGATTTCGGCAAAGACATCAGCCCATGCATCGGCCCAACCGTTGAGACGTAAGGTGCCGCGCACGAATTCTTTTACGCGCCAGGCTGGCTCAAAGCGGTAATCCTCCATGAACGGAAGGGAATCGCGGTTCGGATACACTTCGAAAGTTTCAGGTGTTGGCAAAGGCGCTTGATAAGACGTGATCGCGTCCCAAGGGCGGGTGACGTTGAGTTCAGTGTAATTCCGAATGGATTTTGACGGGGATCGCAGCGCTTTGAGCACGCCCAAAGGCGACCAGCTAAACTTGTACCTAAAGGCGTTCGTGATCTTTGGAATGCCTCCGCAATAAGACAGGAAGGACAGGTCATTCTCTGCGCTAAAGGCAGGCGAGCCGATGTAGTCGGCAATAAGATGATGCGCCATCAGATGGTCGATGCCTGGATCAAGGCCTATCTCATTTACCACAGCCACGCCGCGTATGACTGCTTTGGCGTGCAACTCGCGCATCTCAGGTGAGATGTAGGACGAAGACACGAAATGTGCGCCCTTGTTGATGCACATCTCTGCGAGCGGCACATGCCAGTCGCCGGGAAGCATTGAGACAACGATGTCACCTTCGATCACATCTGCAGAGAGCGTGTCGAAATCGAACGCATGTATGCGGTCTGTTAGATCACCAACCGCGGCCAATGCCTTGTCGGTTGTTCTGTTCCAGACCACAACATCATGACCGGATTCTATAAGTCGCCGCAATCCTGGAATGGCTGAAAGCCCTGTGCCGCACCAATGTATTGTCATGTTTCAGACCCCTCCAACATGCGTTTGAAACTCTGCCTCCGCACGCGCCCATACGCCCTTGTCCAGATTGTCGAGGCTTTGAAGCGTTGGCAACAGCTGTGAGGCGTAGTCGATGGACGACTCCAATGGCAAAAGCGAAGGCAGGTTGTCGATGGCCATGACATCTAGTGGTGGATTTTCATGTACGCGCAATACCGGTTCGGACCAGCTTGTAGCGGCATCATAGACCGGCACGGGATTGTAGTCGCTGTCGGGGTCGCAGGCCACATCACCGATCACAGAAAGCTTTCGTTCAGTGGTCAGGGCGGATTTGGGCACAAAAACCGGTGTGCCCGGGCGCGCGAAGATACAGTTTAGAAAAAGATCATGCTTCAGGATCTCCGGGTAAGGTCCACCATGAGCGGTTTCCGCCATGTCCCAGCGTGTTGTAGAGACACTCATCGCCTCACAAAGATCCGCCGCCCCAGTCCCAACGCGCCCCAAAGCGCCGATCACAATGGAATCGGGACGCGGTGCGCCTGTTGCATCAAGGCGTGCTCCGAGCTCCTTAAGCAAAGCTGTCTTATCGCGATAAGCCTTAACCGCTGGGCATTTTTGCCCATATTGCTGCGCGGCCCAGGCTAGTAAGCTCACAGCGGCACCTGCGTACCCGGCCCAATAGCCGAATGCCGCAACGCGTCTGCCAGCCTCGTCAACCAGATACTCCAAATCGTAGAGTATGCCGCCGCCAGCTTTGAAACGCTTCAACAGCCTTTGACCCGAGAATTGACCCTTGAACGCATGACCGAACATGATGTGCCTGTGTCGCAGAGGCGTATCGTCGTCGGGAAGCTCCTTTAGCCCGAAAATAATCGCATCTGATGGCGCATCGGGCCAGCTGAACTCAGGGACAATAGTGCACCCTTGGTCACGGTAATCGTTGATAGGGATCACGCGGCTGCGACTCTCTTCCACGCTAACCTGCACGCCTTGAGCTAAAAGTGCCGCCGCCCCATCGGGCGTCAATCCAACGCGATCCTCGTTCTCGCGGCTTTCCGCTCTGACCCAGAGATGTGTCATGTTGGCTCCTGTCGCAGCGCGTATGCTGGATTTCTAGACATACGTGCGGGCATGGGCGCGTTCGGGTATATCAAGATGAGGCGTGGCGTTGAACCCGCCGACCATTAGCGTCTCATGCACGAAATGCAACCGATGCAGAGAGGCATTTGTGATCTGCAACATGATCTTCGCCATGCCTTTTTCGTCGAGATTCAAAGCGTGGCGCATTGCCATGCCGATCACACCTCCGGAGGTTACCAATAGTGTCCGTCCTGCCGCATTACACATCTCATCGATGAGATGCGTGATCCGCGAGGCAAAACTATCAAATCTCTCGGGTACGCCATCCAATTCGTCGCTTATCCATAAATCCATCAAAAGCGGCAGATGCGTCGCGAAATCGGCGGTCGTCTGCGGAGTTGGTACACCATGTTCGGCTAGGGCCGCATCCGCCAGCGCGAAGTAACTCAACTCATTAAGTCTGGCGTCTTGGGTAGGTCTGTCGTAGCCCATCGCGCGAGCGGTCTCTACTTGTCGGCTTAGAGTGCCGGTCAAAATTCGGTCGAAACGTGGATTGGTTTCACGCAGATGATCGCCAAGCCATTTTGCCTGTTCTCGGCCCAGATCAGACAAGCGATCATAGCTTTCTTCGTCAGTGGCGGTACTGTTGGCCTGACCGTGCCGTACTAGGATGATTTCAGCCACCGGAATGTGCTCTCATAACTATCTTTGCGACACAGTAACCTTCGTGGCGGCGCGGGTGAAGATGTGGTCGGGCGTGTATCAAATCCATTGTACATCCCCGAGAAATATATAGCCCGCGCCATAGATTGTTTTGATCAATTTGGGGTTCTTCGGGTCTTCCTTCAGCTTAGTGCGCAAGCGCGAAATGCGAACATCCATTGCTCTGTCAAAGCTCTCGCCAGCCGCACCGCCCAAAGCTTCTTGCATGGATTGCCGGGAAATGAGGCGCTTGGGACGCTCCAGAAAGAGACGCAGCACTTCGCCTTCTGCATGTGAAAATGGAGTCTCGAAGCCTGTTTCATCACACAGCAGATAGCGGTCAAAATGCGCCACCCAGCCATTGAATGACGCCCTGTCGCCCTTGGTGCTTGTCGGTGCATCGCGGCGCAGATGCGCCCGGATACGTGCGACCACCTCAGAAGGATCGAACGGTTTAATAATATAATCGTCTGCCCCAAGCTCTAGCCCTGTAACCCGGTCGCGCACCTCGGCGCGGCCAGAAATGATGATGACCCGTGCCCCTTGTTCCAACGCCAGTTGATGCACCACGGTTAACCCGTCTTTGTCAGGCAAAGACAGATCAACCAAGCAAACATCCGGCGAGGTCCTGGCCAATGCTGCCTCAAATTCCGTGGCACGCCCGAATGACATGGTGCGAAAGCCAGCTTCTTCCAATGCACGGGCCAGCATGCTGCGAATGGCAGGCTCGTCATCAAGTATTGTGACCAATGGGGCATCGGTGGCATGGGTCATGCATAGGCTCCGGTCTTGAGGAACTTCTCCAACTCGTCAGCCAGAAAAGGCTTGCGCAAAACCGGCGCTGCTGCGCGCGCGGCACGGTGTAGCGGATCATCGAGAGGAAGCGATGTCATTAGTAGAACAGGCATCGAATCTTCGGCAAATTCTCTGACCAGATCGAGGCCTGTTTCTTCCCCTTCTAAGGAAATATCCGACAGGATTGCCGCGATTTCTGGCATATCTTTTACCAAGGCAATGGCTTCAGGCACAGTTGACGCTTCTATGACCGTATGACCCGCGGCACGCAGCATGGCGCGGATGGTATCTCTCAAATCTGGGCTGGACTCGCCCGGTTTGGTGCTATTGGTCGAGGACAGCCCAGATTTGAGAGATACCATCCGCGCCATGCTGCGTGCCGCGGGT
>JBCAZO010000010.1:0-16876 GCA_038532975.1 Pseudomonadota bacterium | reverse complement strand
ATGGCCCGGCTTTGTGCGCCTGTGGGCGTATAGGGCAGCACGGCCCGCACCTTGGCCTGCAACGCACCGGTGCCTTGGGTCACACGCCCCTTGCCGCGTCGCATCTTGGCTCTTGCCAAGGCCAGGGTCAGTTGGTGCGCCATGAATTCATCATAAGCCAAACGCACGCGTGCGGGATGCGCAGGGGACAGATCGGTATCGGTCTTGGGATGATGCGCAGCCTCAATCGCGGCGTGCCAATCGGGCCAGCCTTCGCGGGCCTTCTGCGCTGCATCAATCCATTCCGGCAGCTTTGGCGCGCGCGCCAGTGCAGATCGCGTCGCCTTGGTCATAACCTTTTGCGTAATCCCCGCAGTCAGATGGTAAACCGGCTCATAGTCCGGAATATCATCCGCTTCTTCGACGGGCAGAATGTGATCTGGATGCACGATCTGCGCCACGCCGTCAAAAAGCTCGGCGCGCCCGGATACCACCCTGCGTGCGCCTGTGGGCAGAATACGGGTCAGGTAATCGGAGCGCGCGTTAAAGAACACCAGTTGGAACGCCACTTTCGCATCTTCCACATGAACGCGATATGGTCCGCCCTTGCGGCTTGGGGCCTGATGCCGGCCAACCGTAATTTCGACAGTCACCACACCCGGCAGATCGGCGCCCTGCACGCTCTCACGTTTGCGCCGGTTGATCCCGGAGTGCGGCAGGCTCAGCAACAGGTCGCGTGGCACATGCACATCCATCGCTTCCAATGTTTTCGCAATCTTCGGCCCGACACCCTCAAGCGTTTCGAGGTCCGCAAAAAGCGGGAACAGGATTTCGGGCCTGGTACTCATGCTTCTCCGATCAGCTCAAGCCAGCCATCTTCGTCGATCATCTCGATGCCTAAGCTTTCCGCCTTTTTGGCTTTGCTGCCTGCGCCAGGGCCAGCCACGACAAGATCGGTCTTGGCGCTCACGGAGCCCGACACCTTGGCGCCCAGAGCCTCGGCGCGCGCCTTGGCCTCTGCACGGGTCATTTTCTCCAAAGTGCCGGTGAAGACCACCGTTTTGCCCGCCACCGGGCTGCCTTCGGTGCTTGGAGCAGCGGTGGTCTCTACATTGAGATGTGCGGTCAGGGCGATCGATGCTGGCCCGTTCTTCGCCCTGAGCAAAGGCCGTGACCAGGCTGCGCGCCATGACCTCACCCACACCGTCAATACCCAGGAGCCGTTCCCACTCCGGGCCGTCCTGACCCGCGGCGGCATCCATCGCGGTGGTGAATTCGCTCCAATCGCCATAGGTGCGCGCAATAAGGTTGCTGGCCTGTTCGCCGACATGGCGGATGCCCAAAGCAAAGAGCAGACGGCCGAATGGAATTGTACGCTTGTCCTCGATCGCGGCAAAGAGGTTCTCGACGCTCTTAGCACCCCAGCCATCACGATTGGCCAGTTTCGACAGGTTGGATGCATCGCGCGTAGCTAGAGTGAAAATATCAGCGGGTTCCTTTATTGGCAGCTGATCGTCGCGATAGAACATCTCCACCTGCTTGGCTCCCAGCCCCTCGATGTCAAACGCGGCGCGAGAGACGAAATGTTTCAGCTTTTCGACCGCCTGTGCGGGACAGATGAGGCCCCCGGTGCAGCGGCGCACCGCGTCGCCCTCTTCCCGGATCGCGTCGGAGCCGCATTCAGGGCAGACTTTGGGGAATTCATATGGCGCCGCATCCACGGGACGCTTGGAGAGGTCCACATCGGCAACCTTTGGGATAACGTCACCGGCGCGGTAGACCTGCACCCAGTCGCCTACGCGGATATCCTTGCCGTCGCGGATTGTCTGCCCTTTGCTGTCGAGGCCGGTGATGTAGTCCTCGTTATGAAGGGTGGCGTTGCTGACCACCACGCCGCCCACCGTGACAGGCTGCAACCGCGCCACCGGGCTGAGCGCGCCGGTGCGGCCCACCTGAATGTCGATGGCCTCCAGCCGGGTCCAGGCGAGTTCAGCCGGGAATTTATGGGCCGTGGCCCAGCGCGGCGTGGTGCTGCGAAAGCCAAGGCGGCGCTGCAGGTCAAGGTCATTCACCTTGTAAACAACCCCGTCGATGTCATAGCCCAGGCTGGCGCGCTGTTGCTCTATGGCAGCGTAATGGGCAAGCATCTCCTCGGTGCCATCGCAGAGCCGTGTCAGCGGATTGGTGGCAAAGCCTAGCTTATCCAGCCGCTCAATCGCGCCCATCTGCGTATCCGACAGAGGCGCGGAAATCTCGCCCCAGGCATAGGCGAAGAACCTCAGGGGCCTTGTTTTGGTGATGCTGGAATCCAACTGCCGCAATGACCCGGCTGCGGCATTTCGCGGGTTGGCAAAAGTCTTGACCCCCGCCTTGGCCTGCCGCGCGTTGAGCGCCTCGAAATCGGCGTGGCTCATATAGACCTCGCCGCGCACTTCGAGGATTTCCGGCGCATCGGTGAGCATTTCAGGGATATCGTCAATCGTGCGTGCATTGGCCGTAACATTTTCACCGACCGCGCCATCGCCGCGCGTCGCCGCCTGTACAAGCTGGCCGTTCTCATAGCGCAGCGAAAGGCTTAGCCCGTCAATCTTGGGTTCAGCGGTATAAGCCAGCGGGGCATCCGCACCAAGCCCTAGATAGCGGCGAATGCGCTCATCGAAATCGATGATGTCTTCGGCGTCAAAGGCGTTTGACAGGCTGAGCATCCGCACTGCATGGCTGATCTTGGCGAATCCATCGGCTGGCGCCGCGCCTACTTGCTCGCTCGGGCTGTCGGCGCGTTTGAGATGCGGGAAACGCTCTTCTATGGCAAGGTTGCGGGCCTTCAGCGCATCATAGGCGGCATCCGAGATGTCTGGCGCATCGTTCCGATGATAGGCCGCATTGGCCTTGGTGATCTCATCGGCCAGACGGGCCAGTTCGGCCTCTGCCTCCGCCTCGCTCAACTGATCCACCGCACCGTCTTGCGCCATGCGCCCCTCCGAATGACAAAAGGCCGGAGGCCCGGCCCATTGCTCAGAGTGTTATGACGCGACGCGCCAGACGTCCAGTCTGCCGCACCACGAGACGTGCTTCAGGCGCCGATGGCGACCCGCGGCTGACTTGCCTCTTTCGGCTCAGGATCCCGCAGAACATAGCCGCGCCCCCAGACCGTTTCGATATAGTTCTCGCCATCCGTGGCCTCGGCCAGCTTCTTGCGCAGCTTGCAGATGAACACGTCGATGATCTTTAACTCCGGTTCATCCATGCCGCCATAAAGATGATTGAGGAACATTTCCTTGGTCAGCGTCGTGCCCTTGCGCAGGCTCAGAAGCTCAAGCATCTGATATTCCTTGCCGGTCAGATGCACGGTTTTGCCATCTGCCTCTACAGTTTTTGCATCAAGATTCACACTGACCTTGCCGGTCTTGATAACGGATTGTGAGTGGCCCTTTGAGCGGCGAATGATGGCGTGAATGCGCGCAACAAGTTCTTCGCGGTGAAACGGCTTGGTCAGATAGTCATCCGCTCCGAACCCAAAGCCCTTGATCTTGTTCTCGGTGTCATCCGCCCCCGAAAGAATCAGGATCGGCGTGTCGACCCGCGCCAGCCGCAGCTGACGCAGCACATCATGCCCGTTCATATCCGGCAGTCCGAGATCGAGAAGGATCAAATCGTAATCATAAAGTTTGGCCAGATCGATCCCTTCTTCACCAAGATCGGTTGTGTACACATTCAGATTGGCATGTGTCAGCATCAGCTCGATGCTCTTGGAGGTATTCGGATCGTCTTCAACCAGAAGAACGCGCATGTTTCAGTCTCCACTATAGAATTCGCTGGTGGCAGCTTGGCTAAAATTGGTTAACTGGCGGTTACCCGAATAGAACAAACACCGTACACTACTTTAGGTTGTTTTTTCTTTTTTGTCTAGTAGCCTTCAGAATCTCAATATCATCATCACAAATCGCTTTTTTCCACTCGTTAAGTTCTTCTTCACTCAGCGCATATCTATCCAGGGCATCCGCCTCTTCAATCAGCCCATGCGCAACGGCATGCACAACTTTAAGTTTACGTGATGCGACCCACCGCACCGTATCCGCAGGCGGTAAATCGGCATGCGTCAATACATCACCATTTGGCAAGGTTACGGTTCGCGGACCATCTGTTTTCTTCAAATACATGATTTTCACCCCATGAAGTTCCGCAGCACATCATGCGGCGTAGCGCTTAATACCGGCTGAAATTGGCGCGAAAGAGTGATTCAGATTTTCGTAAATCGCGAAGCGATACCGCCACGAACCACAGGGTTAACTTCACCGCAGAATCCCTTATATAAGCCGTTCAGGATTCCGGAGAGTTTTCATGCCGCTTGATCCAGCGCTCAATTCGCTTGGCTTTGCCAAGCCGCCCAGCCAGACACGTGTTGTCGTGGCGATGTCCGGCGGCGTGGACAGCTCGGTTGTGGCCGCACAACTGGCCGAAGAAGGCTATGATGTGGTGGGCGTGACACTACAGCTCTATGATCATGGCGCGGCTTTGGCCAAGAAAGGCGCGTGCTGTGCGGGCATCGACATTCACGACGCGCGCCGCGTGTCCGAAGAGATGGGCTTTCCGCATTACGTGCTGGATTATGAGAATATCTTCAAAGATGCCGTATTGACGAGTTTGCCGACAGTTACCTCGCCGGAGCCACCCCTGTGCCCTGCATTCGCTGCAACGAGCGGGTGAAGTTCAAGGATCTGTTGGAGACCGCCAAGGACCTTGAGGCCGATTGCATGGCCACTGGGCACTACATTCAGCGTAAACTGGGTGAACATGGACCAGAGCTTCATTGCGCGGCAGATGCGGCGCGGGATCAGTCCTATTTCCTGTTCTCCACAACACCGGAGCAGCTTGAGTTTCTGCGCTTCCCCCTGGGTCATTTGCCCAGTAAGGCCGAAACCCGCGCTCTGGCCACCAAATATGGCCTGCCGGTAGCGGATAAACCCGACAGTCAGGACATATGCTTTGTGCCAAATGGCGACTATGCCGCCGTGATCGAAAAGCTGCGCCCAGGCGCGGCCGATCCGGGAGAGATCGTGCATGCCGACGGGCGGGTCCTGGGCACGCATGAGGGTGTTATTCACTACACGATCGGACAACGCCGTGGTCTTGGCATCGGCGGGTTGAGTGATCCGCTCTACGTGGTCAAGCTTGATGTGGATGCCAAACAAGTGATTGTCGGGCCAAAAGAGATGCTCGCCACGCGGCAGGTGCCGGTGCGCGAGATCAACTGGCTGGGTGATTTGCCCTTTGACAGCCAGCCCGAATGGCATGTCTCGGTCAAAGTCCGCTCCACGCGCCCGCCGCGCGAGGCCGTGATCCGGCCCCTGTCGGCCACCACGGCAGAGGTCGAGCTTATGAACCCCGAAGAAGGCGTTTCTCCGGGCCAGGCCTGTGTGTTCTACGAGACGGAGGGTACCCGCATTCTCGGCGGCGGGTGGATCTGGAAGGGCTAGGCTTGTTTTCCCTCTGGCAGGCTGTTTAGCTGCCACACATGACTGCACCCGCCAACACCCCGCCCGTTTACATCGACTTTCTCAACCGGTTCGACATCGAGAAACTTGGCTTTACCGATGACGATATCCTGCGCGCTGTGGAAGATGCGTTGCGCATGCAGGGGCTGGGCGAGACCGAAATAGAGCCGCGCACGCATATTCGGCCGCGCGCCGAGGTTGAGGGGCATTTCAATGTGCTGCGCGGCTGGATTGGAGGAGAGATTGACAGTGCGGGCACCAAGGTGGTTGGGGATTTTGTCGACAACTATCGTGACGGACGGCCATCGGAATACGGGCTGCTGACGCTGTTTGATCCGCGTATGGGCGCGCCCAAAGCGCTGATTGATGCCACGGGCATCACCGAGATGCGCACCGGGGCCATGACGGCCCTGGGGGCGAAGTATCTCGGCCCGGAAAAGCCCAAAGTGCTGGGCCACATCGGGGCACGGGGCACGGCGTATTGGAATGTGCGCCTGCTCTGTCATCTTTTTGATTTTGACGAGGTGCGCGTCCATTCCCGCCGCCCGGAAAGCCGCGAGGCTTTTGCCGATACCCTGCGCCGCGATTTGGGCCGCGAGATCATTGTGACCGACGACTGGCAAAGCTGCCTTGAGGGCGCTGATATCATGGTCGAAGCCTCACGTCTGTCGGAACCTACACCGCTCTTCAAGACGTCGTGGATCAAACCGGGGGCTTTGGTGGTACCTTACGGCACCATGTCAGCGGTGGAGCTAAACCTCACCGACATCATGGACAAGGTGGTGATGGATGACTGGGGGCAAGCGCATGGTGTCTTTGGCGCGCTAAGGGAGCATGTAGATCAAGGCAAGCTCACCTCCGAGACATTGCATGCGGAACTGGGTCAGATCGTTGCAGGCCTGAAACCGGGGCGGCAAAGCGCGGACGAGACGATCCTCTTCTGGCACCGCGGCCTGTCGCTGTCCGATATTGCCTTGGGTCACGCGATGCTGGCGCGGGCAAAGGAACGCGGCTTGGGGCAGAGGCTGCGGTTTTACTGAAACAAGCCGGCTCCCTGATCCAATATTAGAGGATCACCCCTCAACTGGCGGCACAGCACGCCGGTAAAGATGCCATGTGGTGTGGCCAAGAATCGGCAGGGTAAAGATCAGACCCAGAAACGCAGGAACCATCGACACCAGCATAGTGACCGAAATGATCGCCGCCCAGACAAGCATGACGCCTGGGTTTTCCATAACAACGCGTATAGATGTGAGCATGGCGGACACGAAATCGATCTCCCGTTCGAGCAGCATGGGCATGGCGATAACCGTGACCGAGAACAGGACAGCCGACAGAAATGCACCCGCACAGGTGCCAATCGCAAGAAATGTCCAGCCCTCTGGCGTGAAAAAGACGGTGTTCAAAAACCCGTCTAAATCCGAGAAAGAGGCATCCTGCAGGATGATCGCCAGCCAAAGCCTGACCTGGTACATCCACACCCAGAAAACGAACAGGGTGACAAAGGCCATCCAGCCCATTTCCCGCTTTCGTTGGCTGGCCATGACAGTGAGGATATCGGACCAACCGAAACGCTCGCCCTTCTGCAGCCGTCGGGACATCTCGTAAAGACCGGCGGCAGCGAAGGGGGCAACCAGCGGGAAACCGACCATGGCCGGGATGATCATCCAGATCTTACCAAGCCAGACCAGGCACCAGACAAACAGGATCCCGAAAACCGCATAGAACAGGCCAAAGAAGCCGCTCATGAAAGGGCGCGCCATAAAGTCGGAAATCCCGGCCTTGAGCGACGCGACGATATCACCAGTCGTCACTTTGTTTACATTTGGCAAGGCCTGCTGCGGCGGCGTCAGATTGTCCGGTGGCGTGGACCCCGAGGTTTTGGATGTCATGACACACTCCTCCCAAAGCATGGCACTATACCGGCCCGTTTGCAGTACTTCATGACCAAAACTCCATCTTAAAAAATTAAGTGTTGCGGCCAGCAGTTGAATCGGCATCTCTAACCAGTCATTTACCCCAACGACACCTCCTTCGCCAACTCCCGTAGGGTGGGTTTCCAACCCACCTGCCCCGCAGCCCTATGTGGAAAAACAGATAAAATCGCGCGCCATACACGCAATTGTTTCCTCGTTACGCGCCCTATCTGTCCGTTTGCGATAACCGTTAACGCAAACACCGGGACTTGGGACATTTTCCACCTTTCGGGCCAGGAAACCTGCGTCTATATGCCTGCCAAACCCCTTCGTTTCAGGAGATTGTTCATGACCATTACCGTCGGCATCAATGGCTTTGGCCGGATCGGTCGCTGTACCCTCGCCCATATCGCCGCCAGCACCCGCAATGACATCAAAGTGGCCAAGGTCAACGCCACTGGCCCGCTGGACACAGCCGCGCATCTGATGAAATATGACAGCGTGCATGGCCGCTTTCCCAATGACATCACTCTGGGCGACGGCACCATGGATCTGGGCCGGGGTCCGATGGAGATGTTCTCGACCTATGACATGGACGAGCTGGACTGGTCCGGCGTTGACGTGGTTCTGGAATGCACCGGCAAATTCAACGATGGGGAAAAGGCCAAGAAGCATCTGGAGCGTGGCGCAGGCAAGGTTCTGCTCTCTGCCCCTGGCAAGAACGTCGACCGCACCGTCGTTTACGGCGTGAATGATCAGGATATGCAGCCCGGTGAGCGGATGATCTCGAACGGCTCCTGCACAACGAACTGCCTGGCGCCGGTGGCCAAAGTTCTGCACGAAGGCATCGGCATCGAGAGCGGCATTATGACCACAATCCATGCCTATACAGGCGATCAGCCCACGCTCGACCGTCGGCACAAAGACCTCTACCGCGCGCGTGCCGCGGCCATGTCGATGATCCCAACCTCCACCGGTGCAGCCAAGGCTTTGGGCGAAGTGCTGCCGGACCTCAAAGGCAAACTTGACGGCTCGGCCATTCGCGTGCCCACGCCCAATGTCTCGGCCGTGGACCTCACTTTCATCGCTAAGAAAGACGTCACCGAGGCGGACGTGAACGAGGTCGTGGCTGAAGCCGCAGCAGGCCCGATGAAAGGCGTTCTGGGCTATGACCCTGAACCCAAGGTCTCGATCGACTTCAACCACACCGAGGAAAGCTCGATCTTCGCACCCGACCAGACCAAGGTCACAGGCGGGCGTCTGGTCCGCGTTCTGGCCTGGTACGACAATGAGTGGGGCTTTTCCTGCCGCATGGCCGATGTGGCCGTCGCCATGGCGCGCCTGTCCTAAGACAGTCAAAACAAAGAATGCCAAGGCCCCTGCACCTTTGGTGGCAGGGGCTTTTGCGTGACACCTTGCGCGGCTGCGCCACCTCGGGCATATCTTGAGACAAAACAAGAGCACACAGGCGCATGACCAACAGATTAGCCCTCGTTCTCGGCATAGTGGTGCTTTGCGCATTGATTATTGATGCCATCCTGTTTGGAATGGCTGGCTCTTTCTTCCTCGCCCGGAAACTCGTCGATCTCATTGAGTGGTTGAAATTCTGGCGGTAACGTCTCCTTAACCTGCCACTCGGGAGCCTGACCATGCCCACACGTCTTGCCATCAACGGATTTGGCCGCATTGGCCGAAACGTCCTGCGCGCGTTGCATGAAACCGGGCGCGACGATCTTGAGGTGGTGGCGATCAACGACCTGATGCCGCTTGAGACCAACATGGCACTTCTGGAACATGACACGGTGCACGGGGCCTTTCCCGGCAATGTCAGCCAAGGCGAAGGAAGCCTTGATATCGGGCGCGGGCCCATTGCGGTTTTCGCCGAGCGTGACCCGGCCACCCTGCCCTGGGGTGATCTGAAGGTGGACATTGTGCTGGAATGCACCGGCGTCTTTCGTGACGTGCCCGGAGCGTCGAAACATCTTGAGGCCGGAGCAAAACGCGTGTTGATTTCTGCCCCAGCCAAGGGTGTCGAGCGCACGGTGGTCTACGGCGTCAACGAGAATGACATCGCCGTGTCTGATCGCATTGTGTCAAATGCGTCCTGCACCACCAATTGCCTGTCGCCCATCGCCAAGGTTCTGGACGACGCCTTTGGCCTCAGGCGCGGCTTTGTGACCACGATCCATTCCTACACCGCCTCTCAGCGTCTGCTGGATACCGGCCATAAGGATGCGCGGCGCGCACGTGCTGCCGCAGAGAATATCATCCCGACCACGACCGGGGCGGCCCGCGCCGTGGGGCTGGTGTTGCCAAAGCTTGCTGGCAAGCTCGACGGCACCGCCATTCGCGTGCCCACGCCGAATGTTTCAGCGATTGATTTCACCTTCGAAAGCGAGACCGATCTCACACCTCAGACCATTGAAGACGCGGTGCGTGCTGCTGCCAACGGCGCAATGGGGGCCGTGATCGGTGTGTCTGACAAGCCGCTTGTGTCGCGCGACTTCAATCACAATCCGCTGTCATGTGTGTTCGACACATATGAAACCCGGGTGCTGGATCATACGATGGGCCGCGTGCTGTGCTGGTATGACAACGAGTGGGGATTTTCCAACCGGATGCTGGATGTGGCCGCAGTGATGGGCAGGCTAAGCTGACCTCACAGTCCGCGCCCAAACGTTAACCAAAAGTTAAGGTTTTGTGCCCGAACAGCGCCTGGCTGTGCTAATTCGCACTCATTCGAATTAAGTTTAGCGAGTGTGCAATGTTGAAGTTTCTGAGTGCCGCCCTGTTTACGGGCCTGTTGACCCTTTCTTCTATGCCAACCTATGCGCAGGACTCTATGAACGGCTGGTATGCCGGCGGTTTTGTGGGATACGGCGCGAGCACCTCACGCTGGACCCAAGGGGCTGTCAGCACCGGGGATTTCAGCACGGATGGCATGGTTGCCGGGCTTTACGGCGGGCGCAACTGGCAACGCAACAAAACGGTCTATGGTGTTGAGCTTGAACTGGGCGTCACTGACATCGAAGGCGCGACGCAGACCAACTGTGTGGGCTGCCGCACGGACATCGACAGCTACGGCTTTGTCAAAGCTCGGCTAGGCCGCGATACGGGGCGCGGATTGATCTATGGCGCTCTGGGATACGGTGCGGCCAGTGTGACGCAGATGCTGACAGGTAGTGGTCATGTCTCCGACATCACGCCCGGCTGGCAGGTCGGCGTCGGCTATGAGGCACCCTTTCAGGAAGGATGGAACCTGCGCGCCGAAGCTGCCTATATGCGCTTTGGCGGGGTCAGCAACACCCTCAGCGGACCAATATCTGTGGATGTTGGCGGGGTGACAACCCTCAAGCTTGGACTGACGCAGAATTTCTAAGGCATGTCCTCATTGCTTGGCGTTATACTTCGCCGTGAGTGCCGTGTTCACTTCCGGCGGCACAAACTTGGACACATCCCCACCCAGCCGCGCAATTTCCTTGACCAGCTTGCTGGCAATCGCCTGCCGCCGCGCATCAGCCATCAGGAAGACCGTCTCAATACGGTCATCCATCGCGCGGTTCATGCCAACCATCTGGAATTCATATTCAAAATCCGCCACAGCACGTAATCCGCGGATGATCACACTGGCGCCAACATCCCGTGCGCAGTCAATCAGCAGGTTCTCAAAGGGATGCGCGACAATCTCGACACCGGTGTCCTTGCAGATCCCGGCGCATTCATCCTCAACCATGGCCACACGCTCTTCGAGGGAAAAGAGCGGCCCCTTGTCACGATTGATCGCCACACCAATGACCAGCCTGTCCACAAGGGTTGCTGCGCGCGCGATGATGTCGGTATGACCCAAAGTGATCGGGTCAAATGTGCCGGGATACAGACCGATGCGCATGAAAGAGGCCTCTTTGATCAATTGCCCGAGCAAGCAACACCAGGACCGGGGTGATTGCAAGCGCCGAGCGCGGATTTGAGTATTTGTGGAACAGCGAAAGAGGCCAGGTCGGCGTTAGTGCCCCATCACCATGCTTTCAAGCGCTTGTTTCTCCATGGAAAGTTCTTGCAGGCGGGCCTTGACCACGTCGCCGATGGTCACGATACCCACAAGTGCACCGTCCTCGACCACCGGCATATGGCGAAAACGCCCCTCGGTCATGCGCCCAAGCACGTGATCGGCACTGTCCTGACGCGAACAGCACACCGGATCAGGGGTCATCAATTCTGAGACCTGATCGTTCAGACACCCGCCGCCCTTTGACGCAAGTGCGCGCACGATATCACGTTCCGACAGGATGCCCTCCGCAGCCTTGCCATCGCTTGATACCACCAGACCACCGATGCGATGCTCGGCCAAAAGAGCCGCGGCGTCGGCGATATTGGTCCGAGGCGTGATCGTAATCACGGCATCGTTGCCTTTGGACTGCAAAATCTGTTGAACAATCATATCAGGTCCCTCTTTATGAAAATTTCTGTGTTCAGCGTCTCTTAGACGTCGAATTCTGTCAAGTTTTTGCCTCCAGACGCGCCACCTCTTGCCGAATGCCGGTGCCCAGCGCCTCGGCAAATCGGTTCATCCGCTCAAGCCTGCGATCATCTTCATGACGCACCAGATAGAAGCTGCGTGTCAGGCTGAACGTCTCGGGCAACACTTTGATCACGTCCTCAAACCAGGCACAGGCGAAATCGTGCACGATGCCCAGACCACCACCCTGTTTGATCCAGTTCATCTGCACCGCGACCGAGTTTGAGGCCAGCGAAACCCGGTCAATTCCGGTTTCATGCAAGTAATCCAGTTCCTTGTCGAAAATCATATCGGGGATGTAGCCCACCATGCGGTGCGCCTTGAGATCGCTGAGTGCCTTGATGGCCGGGTTTCGCGCCAGATAGCCGCGGTCAGCAGCAAGATGAAGGCTGTAGTCGCTGATTTTCTGCACGCTGAGTCGTCCGGCGGTAGGCGGGCTGACGGCGACAACCATATCCGCTTCGCGCCGGGTCAGGCTAAAAACCCTTGGCTGAGCGACAATCTGTATCTCCAAATCAGGGTTATCTGATGCGATCGCGGCGCAAACCTGGGGCAGAAGGTAATTGGCCACGCCATCCGGCGCACCGATCCGGATCTGTCCCGAAAGCCCCCCGGCTTGGCCAGCCAGCTCTTCAGAGGCGTCCTGCATCGCAAGCTCAGCGCGGCTGGCATGGGCCATAAGCCGTTGACCTGCGTCCGTGAGCGCGTATCCGGTTGGGGATTTGGCGAAGAGCGGCGTGCTGTAAACATGCTCTAGCCTGCCAATGCGCCGTCCCACAGTTGCAGGATCAAGTTTGAGTGCGCGCCCTGCCCCGGACAGGCTTTCAGACCGTGCAACAGCGAGAAACACCCGCAGATCATCCCATTTCGCGTCCATTGCGCCTCCAGTGCGCATCGTTATGTTTTGCAAAAATGCAAAACCCTTTTGAGATATTGCCTCTTTTGCCACTAAAAATGCAACGCTATTTTGCACCTTAAAGCCTGAAGGAGTTCCCATGAAAGACCTGACCCATTACATCAACGGCGAACGCGTGTCCGGCACATCGGGCCGCTTTTCGGATGTTTTCAACCCCGCCACCGGCGAGGTGCAATCCCGCTGCCCGCTGGCCAGCAAGGAAGAGTTTGACCATGCGGTTGAGATTGCCGCCGCCGCACAACCGGCCTGGGGCGCCACCAACCCGCAGCGCCGCGCGCGGGTGATGATGAAATTCGTCGATCTGCTCAATCGCGACATGGACAAGCTGGCCGAGGCGCTGTCCTCCGAGCATGGCAAGACCTTCCCCGACGCCAAAGGCGATGTGCAGCGTGGTCTGGAAGTTGTCGAATATTGCATCGGCGCGCCGCAGATGCTGAAGGGTGAGTTCACCGATAGCGCCGGTCCCGGCATTGACATGTATTCCATGCGCCAACCGCTGGGCGTGACGGGCGGCATCACCCCTTTCAACTTCCCCGCCATGATCCCGATGTGGATGTTTGCCCCGGCGCTGGCCTGCGGCAACGCCTTTATCCTCAAACCCTCCGAGCGCGATCCCTCAGTTCCGATCATGCTGGCCGAGCTCATGGAAGAAGCCGGGCTGCCCAAGGGCCTCTTGCAGGTTGTCAATGGCGACAAGGAAGCCGTGGATGCGATGCTCGACAATGACACCGTGCAATCCATCGGTTTTGTCGGCTCCACCCCCATCGCCGAATACATCTACGGTCGCGGCTGTTCCAACGGCAAGCGCGTGCAGTGCTTTGGCGGGGCGAAGAACCATATGATCGTCATGCCGGATGCAGATATGGATCAGGCGGCTGATGCGCTGATCGGAGCCGGATACGGCGCTGCCGGAGAACGCTGCATGGCAATTTCCGTGGCCGTGCCTGTGGGTGATGAGGCTGCGGATGCGCTGATTGAAAAACTGGTGCCGCGTATCGAGAAGCTGAAGGTCGGTCCCTACACCGCTGGAGATGACGTGGACTATGGCCCGGTCGTCACGGCGGCTGCCAAGCAAAACATTCTCGGATTGATCGAATCCGGTATTCAGCAAGGCGCTGAACTTGTGGTCGATGGCCGCGATTTCTCATTGCAAGGCTATGAGGACGGGTTCTTTGTTGGTCCGCATCTTTTCGACCGCGTCACGCCCGACATGGACATCTATAAGAAAGAGATTTTCGGTCCTGTTCTCTCGACCGTGCGCGCAGGGTCCTATGAAGAGGCTATTGGCCTGGCCATGGACCACGAATATGGCAACGGCACCGCGATCTTCACACGTGATGGTGATGCAGCGCGCGATTTTGCCCACCGCATCAATATCGGCATGGTGGGCATCAACGTACCGATCCCCGTCCCGCTGGCCTATCACACATTCGGCGGGTGGAAGAAATCAGCCTTTGGTGATCTCAACCAACACGGGCCCGATGCGTTCCGCTTTTACACCCGTACGAAAACCATCACCTCCCGCTGGCCTTCGGGCATCAAGGAAGGCGGCGAGTTCAATTTCAAAGCGATGGATTGATCCAAACCACAGTTTGAACATCTTGCGAAAGCCCTGCCGCTATGGCGGGGCTTTTTGCTTGGGGCGCTGTTTGCACACCAGAAACAATTGAAACCAAACGGGGGCTTCCGCGACGTCGGATTGAAGCATTCCCACTCTAGGCCCGTCTTCATCCCTTAGCTCTCGCCTAGATTGGAGACATTCATGAGACTTTTCGCAATGGCCTACAGCCTGATCTGCTACGCCCTCGCCGTCACTGTGCTGGTGGCGCTTATCCTGTTCATCGAAGGGCTGATCCTGCCCGTCACGATCAACCAGCCCTCGCCGCTTTCCCCACAACTGCCCGTTCTTCCCGCAATCCTTGCCAATGTCATTCTGATTGCCCTCTGGGGCCTGCAGCACAGCGTGATGGCGGATACACGGTTCAAAGCCTGGTGGACGCAGTTTGTGCACCCCGCCATTGAGCGCAGCACGTTTATCCTGTTCACTGCCGTGTCCACCACTGCCTTGATGCTGTTCTGGTCGCCCATCCCGATTACGCTTTGGGACACCAGCGGCACGCCGCTCGCGCTTGTGCTGTGCGCCGGTTACTTCCTTGGCTGGGCCGTGCTGCTTTTCGCGACCTTCCTGATCAACCACTTCCATCTTTTCGGCCTCGAACAGGCGTACCGCCTGCTGTCCCAGACGCAATCCAAGAAGGCCACTTTTGTGACGCCCCTCCTCTACCGGATCGTGCGGCATCCGATGATGACCGGCATTCTCATTTCCCTGTGGTGCGTGCCACATATGACGGTGGGTCGGCTGGTCTTTAACCTCGCGATGACCGCTTATATCCTGATTGGCACGCGACATGAGGAAGACACGCTCGTGGCCGAGCTTGGCGAGGAATATGAAGCCTATCGCCGGTCAACACCGATGCTTCTGCCACGGTTCAAGTCCCGAGAACCACGCGGTTCGATGGTGGCGGGATAACGCATCAAACGTGCAAAAAAGAGCAAAGGGCGCGAGACAAGATGCTCGCGCCCTGTAATTGTGCAATACCTGTGATCCCGACTAAAGCAGCAAAACCTTCGTGCCGATCTTGGTCTTGGCAAAGACTTCGGCGATGTGCTCATTGTAAAGTCCGATGCAGCCAGAAGAGGACCGCCGCCCGATCTTGCGCGTGTCATGCGTGCCGTGGATGAGGTAGGCAGGCCAGCTGAGATACATCGCATGCGTGCCAAGCGGGTTGCCGGGGCCAGCTTCCATAAAGACCGGCAGGCTTGGATCGCGCTGGCGCATCGCCGCAGTGGGCGTCCAGGTCGGGCCAACCTTCTTGCGCACAACCTCGGTGTACCCGCGCCGGGTCAATTCGTCGGTCATCGGCACAGAAGACGGGTAAAGCTTATAGGTGCCGTCCGCGGACCAGTGATGCAGCGCGCGGCTATCGATATCGCAAACGATGCGGCCAACTCCCAACTCATCGAAATAACTCGACCAGTCGCGCGTTTTGAACGAGGACGCATTGCGGCGCACAGCCGACTGCGTGCTCAGACTCTCAGCACGCAGTATGACCGGAGTGGCCAAGGTGGTTGCCGCCCCCATCATAAGCGCACGGCGCGTCATCTTGAAGTTCGACATGGCGATCTGCTCCTTCGCTGTGACGATGTTCAACGCACTAAATGCCATCTTGGACGCAAAAAAACGAGAGGGAGAGATGTCGCAAACACCTCTCCTCACGTGAGTGTGATCGTAATTTGGCTATAAATCCGCGTGAAACTCTTCAATCAGATGCGTCACGACCGCCTCTAGGCCCGCATCATGATTTGCGCCTGACGCGCGCGCAGCCTCATATGCGGCACGTTGCCGGGTTGAGGATGTGCCCGTGCGCATCACATCCCGTGCGGTCACGATTTCGGTCACCGATTCAAAGAAAAGCGCATCTTCTTCTAACAGGTCGATCAACTCTTCGATGAGGTCTGCGGTTGGGACAATCTCTTGGCGTCCAAAATCAATCAGCCCCTCGCGCACGCCATATCGCTGTGCGCGCCAGCGGTTTTCATCGACCAGAAACCTGTCATAGAGCCGCCAGCGCTGGTTCTTTTTGGCCAGCCGCCAAAGCATGCGGGTGAGCGCCTGCGTCACTGCCGCCAGCATCAAGGTATGCTCCAATCGCGGCTGCACGTCACAGATGCGCGACTCAAGCGTCGGAAAGCGGGAAGACGGGCGCAAATCCCACCAGATCTTTGAGCTGTCTTCAATCACACCCAGATCGACAAGGATTTGCACCGCGCGCTCAAACTCTCCGAAACTGTCCATATGCGGCGGCAGGCCGGTGCGCGGCAGGTTGTCGAAGACGGTCAGCCGATAACTGTCCAGCCCGGTGTCCCGCCCCTGCCAGTAAGGCGAGGAACAACTCAGCGCCAGAAGATGCGGCAGGAAATAACTCAGCTGGTTCATCAGGTCGATCCGCCGATCCGGCGTCGTCCAACGGATGCTGATTTGCGGCATGCATGT
>JBCAZO010000009.1:0-17345 GCA_038532975.1 Pseudomonadota bacterium | reverse complement strand
ATCGTCTATCGCGTGGGATCGACCAGCGTGTGCGCGCGATCAATGCGTTTATTCACGACATTTACCATAAACAGGAAATCGTAAAGGCCGGGCGCATCCCACGCGAGATGATCAGCAAGAATGATGCGTTTTTGCCTGAAATGATCGGTGTCGATCCTCCGGGTGGCATCTACACGCATATCGTTGGTATTGATCTGGTCCGCACCGGACCGGGCGACTTTTTTGTTCTTGAGGACAACGCGCGCACGCCCTCTGGGGTCAGCTATATGCTGGAAAACCGTGAGACCATGCTTCAGATGTTTCCCGAGCTATTCTCGCAGAACCGCGTTCAGCCAGTGCAAAACTACCCGGTAAACCTGCGCCGTTCTCTCGCGGCTTGTGCGCCCAAGCAAACTGATGGAAATCCTGTGGTCGCGGTCCTGACACCGGGAATTTATAATTCGGCCTATTTCGAACACGCGTTCCTCGCGGATCAGATGGGCGTTGAGCTTGTCGAGGGGCATGACCTTAAGGTTGACAATGGGCGCGTGGCAATGCGCACGACTCGTGGCTACGAACCGATCGATGTGCTGTATCGACGTGTAGACGACGAATTTCTCGATCCACTGAATTTCAATCCTAACAGCCAACTCGGCGTGCCTGGCATTATGGATGTCTACCGTGCGGGGGGGATCACGATCGCCAACGCGCCTGGCACAGGGATTGCTGACGACAAGGCGATTTACTCTTATATGCCGGAAATCGTGGAATTTTATACCGGTGAGAGGCCACTGCTGAAAAACGTGCCTACCTATCGCTGCTCACAGAAAGACGACCTTCAATATGTGCTCGAGAATCTCTCTGAACTTGTTGTCAAAGAAGTACATGGCTCTGGCGGGTACGGTATGCTCATCGGCCCGGCCTCCTCCAAAAGAGAACTCGAGAAGTTCCGGACCAAATTGAAGGCACGCCCGGGAAACTACATTGCACAGCCAACGCTAAGCTTGTCGACCGTTCCAATATTCTCACGTGCGGGACTAGCGCCGCGCCATGTGGATTTACGGCCCTTTGTTTTAGTGAGCCCGGAAGGCGTCAAAGTGACGCCGGGCGGCCTAACCCGAGTCGCGCTCAAAAAAGGCTCACTCGTGGTGAACTCTTCTCAGGGTGGCGGAACCAAAGACACCTGGGTTCTGGAGGACTGAGAACAGATGCTTGGCAAAACAGCAAATGGTCTGTTCTGGATGTACCGCTACTTGGAGCGAGCGGAAAACACGGCTCGGCTTATTGAAACCGGTCAGCGTATTGCTTTGACGAGGTTGGATGGCCGGGATGATGAGTGGACCTCGGTTTTGCAGTCGGGCGGCATGCTGGAAAGCTTCAAACAATCTGGTGAAGATCTGTCCAAGGATGCAGCCGTGAATTGGATGTTGCGTTCCAAGGTGAACGGGTCGTCCGTTTTGTCCTGTATTGAAGCTGCCCGGCAAAATGCTCGCCTGGTTCGTGCGGCACTTACCGGCGAAGTGTGGGAAGCAATCAATGCGGCCTACATGGATGCGAGTAGCCTTCTAAACCGTCGCGTGGGTGAACGAGACCTGCCAAAAGTCTTGCGATCATTGCGTCAAAGCACGGCACTCGTTCGCGGCATGACGCACGGCACGATGATGCGCAATGAGATCTATGATTTTGCACGCATTGGCACTTTTTTAGAGCGGGCGGACAACACCGCGAGGATTTTGGATGTGAAATACTACGTGCTCCTGCCATCCGCGGGTTCAGTCGGAACTTCCATCGACAATGTCCAATGGGAAAGCATCCTGAGATCTCTCTCAGCGCGCGGCGGATTTCGTATGGAATATGGACACGGCGCGGGTCCCCGCGCAATCACTCAATACTTGATTCTCGACAAGCGCATGCCAAGAAGTTTGGCATTCTGTGCCAGTAAACTATGTGATAATCTACGTTACCTTCACGGCGACAAGCGAACGCATCTGCCGTCGCTGAAGCAGGTCGCATCTCTTGAAAACCAATATCTGAAACACGATGTCCAAGCGATTTTCGATTTTGGCTTGCATGAATTTATACAGGACATCCTTGGTCGGTTGAGCGACATTTCTCGGCAGATCGAAATCGATTTCCGCTTCTACAAGTGACCTTTCCATGCGTTTGAAGATTGAACACACAACACGCTACAGGTTTGAGGAACCTGTTTATTTTGGCCTTCAACAACTTCGCAAAACGCCGAAGTCCACACAGCAGCAGACAGTACTGTCCTGGAACACACATGTCACAAATGCCGTCAAAGAGCTCGAATACGAAGATCACCACCACAACTGTGTTGAATTGATCAGTTTTGAGCCTGAGTTGACCGAGCTGGAAGTCAGCTGCCAAGGGGAGGTCGATCTTACCGATACACATGGTGTCGTAGGTGCGCATCGCGGTCCATCTCCACTCTGGCTCTATCTCAATCAAACCGATTTAACGCGGGCGCGGGTACGTGTTCGTGGCCTTCTAAAAGACCACGCGATTTCCGCAGATTTGGATGGCATGCACACGCTCATGGCTGCAATACGCGATCAGGTGAGCTACAAAGTTGGTGTCTCCCAAACCACCTGGACAGCTGAGGATGTCCTGAACGCAGGGCACGGTGTTTGCCAGGATCACGCGCATGTGTTCTTGGCCGGCGCGCGTGAGCTTGGGCTGCCAGCGCGGTACGTATCCGGGTATCTGATGCTTGACGCCCGAACCGCACAAGATGCCATGCATGCCTGGGTCGAGGTTCATGTCAGCGACCTTGGTTGGGTTGGTTTTGACGTTTCCAACGGAATCTCGCCAGACACACGCTATGTGCGGGTCGCAACCGGTCTGGACTATACGGATGCATCTCCTGTAACGGGAATGCGGATCGGTGGCGCGCGCGAAACGCTCGATGTCCAGATCGACGTGTCGCAACAGTAAAGGCAAAGACATGACCTATTGCGTTGGTATGGTACTCGACAAAGGCCTTGTCTTCATGTCCGACACACGAACAAATGCCGGTCTGGATAACATTTCCACCTTCAAAAAGATGACCATTTGGGAAGTGCCCGGAGAACGGGTCATTACGCTCATGTCCGCCGGAAACCTTGCAACAACCCAAGCCGTCGTCAGCCTTCTGGACGAGCGCAGCAAATCGCCTGCGGATCGCGCCCCTTCGCTTTTGGCCACCCCGTCGCTGTTTCAGACAGCGCGCGTGGTTGCCGATACATTGCGCGAAGTGATTACCGAGCAGGGAGACGAAGGCTTGCGCGCAGACAGCGCCTTCAACGCAACGCTCATTATCGGAGGTCAAATCGCTGGCAGCGACCCACGGCTGTTTTTGATTTACCCGGAAGGAAATTTTGTCGAAGCAGGACCGGACACGCCATTCTTCCAAATTGGTGAAATCAAATACGGACGACCCATCCTTGTCCGCGCCTATGACCCTGCGATGAGCTTCGAGGAAGCGATGAAACTTTTGATGGTGAGTTTTGATTCAACACTGAAGGCGAATTTGACCGTTGGGGCGCCTTTTGACTTTCACTTCTACGAGCAGGACAGCCTGCAGAAGGGCTGGCACGGTCGAATTGAGGGCGACGACCTGTATTTCCAAGCCGTGTCCAGACGATGGGGCGATGCGCTCAAAGACGCGCTGGAAAGTCTGCCGAATTTTGAGCATAGCAGCCAATCTGCGCAATAGCTCGTTTCCAGCATAATGCTGGTATAGATGCTGCGTCTCTTTCTGCGCTTGCTCTTACACTTACGTTTGAGAGGTCGCCAAAAACTCTTCTATGCCGAGCTCACGAGTCTCGAGGCGACGAGTCACTTCTTCTTCTAATTTTGAAAGCGCTCCAGGATTCTTTGGAGGTCGCTTGAGTGTCGTCTTGCAGCTTCCCTCAGGAAGCTCCCAAGCTTGTTCATCAAATTTCAAGTTTGTCTTTTTTCTTTTGTCTTTTCCTTTTTCTTTTTGGGAGAAGCTGGATTACCCGGCGAGGGGTTGTGTGGTTCCTCTCGATGGGAAGCTAGCTTCCCATCCGAAGATGTTTCATCGGTGGCTTTGAAGGGCTGTAAATGAAACCGATAGGGGAAAGAGCAGTTGTCCATACCAAGGCCAATTTAACCCTAGGTCCTTCCGCAACATTAATCCGTGCCTGATTTCACCGCCGACAGTTAAGCGAGGATACTCCCAACGCAGCGTCTTACAAATCAGTTGCTCTTTCGTGTCTGCTTGCGCTGGTCTTCCCCCAGTGAAGTGGTCCTCCGCCATGTTTAGGAAAACGGAGGAAGTTCATGGCAAACAAGCGACCCAAGCCCGAGGAAATTGTCACGAAGTTACGGCAGGTTGAGATCCTGACGGGGCAAGGAATGCCGCGTCTGGATGCGATCCGGCAGATCAGCGTGACTGAGCAGACGTATTACCGCTGGAAGGAGAAATACGGTGAATGGGCGCGGAGCAGTTGAAGAAACTGAAGCGACGGCAGAAAGAGAACGAGCGATTGCGCAAGGCCGTTTCTGATCTGACGTTGGATAAGCTGATCCTTGCGGAAGCTGCAAAGGGAAACTTCTGAGCCCCTCTCGTCGTTGCGCCTGTATTGAACGCGTTCGTGCTGAGCTGAATGTCTCGGAACGTCGAGCTTACCGCGTTCTGAGGCAACACTAATCCACGCAGCGTAAGGTGCCAGTTGGTCGCTCGGATGAAGAAAGACTGATGGCCGACATGATCGAACTGAGCCGGCAATACCGTCGATATGGCTATCGCCGGATCGCAGCACTGCTGAGAGACGCTGGCTGGCATGTGAATGACCAACGCGTTGAACGACTATGGCGGCGGGAGGGGCCGAAAGTACCAATGAAATAACCAAAGAAAGGGCGACTTTGGCTCAACGATGGGTCGTGCGTTCGGTTGCGGCCTGAACACCGTGATCATGTTTGGTCATACGACCTTGTGCATTGCCGGACTGATGACGGAAAGGCGTCCAGAACACTCAACATCCTGACGAGTACAGCCGGGAATGTCTGGCCATACGCGTGGACCGCAAGCTCAACTCAGGCACCGTCATCGATGTGCTGAGCGACCTGTTCATCCTGCGCGTTGTGTCGTCGTTCATTCGGTCCGATAATGGCCCGGAGTTCGTTGCTCAGGCCGCCCAGGACTGGATCAAGGCTGTCGGCGCGAAAACGGCATACATCGAGCCAGGCTCACCTTGGGAGAACGTATACTGCGAAAGCTTCAACGCCGGGTTCAGGGATGAGTTCTTGAATGGCGAAATCTTCTACAGCCTGCGCGAAGCTCAAATCCTGATCGAAGAATGGAGGAAACACTACAACACAAAAAGACCGCATAGTGCTCTGGGCTACCGCCCACCGGCACCGGAAACCATCGTCCAGATGGACCAAAGGCCGATCATGCACTAACAATCAAATTGGACCACTCAAGTGGGGCTGATCACCCCCATCCCGCTCGACTGGATTGAACAGGAAAGGATGCACGGACTTTAGACCGGGCAAACTTTTGGTGCTTCAGACAACATCCGGTCAGTTGTGACCGCCTCTGATCTCACATCGCATTGCACGAGACCATGTTCCCGTAACGACCACGCGGTATTCCCTGCAAGTTCCCTACTTAGACGTTAGGGAACTAACTGTTAAGCCAATGATTAATCGAGGGAATTCTGATGTGAAATCGACAGCTATCTGCAATTGTCGCCAAAAATTCCCTGCAAATTCCCTGCTATCAGGGAAATCCAGCCCAAAAACCGAACCCGCTGATGGGGCTCGCGGAGACTTATTGGCATTCTGACTACCAAAAGGTCTCTCTATGCCATCTCTATCATCAGGATACGTGCACAAACCACGGAAAATACGGTGAGAAATTTTGGTTTTCTATTTAATATCAGAACGATAGGTGGGTGGCGGAGAGACAGGGATTCGAACCCTGGAGACGGTTTCCCGCCTACACACTTTCCAGGCGTGCGCCTTCGACCACTCGGCCACCTCTCCGGCGCGCCCTCTTTAGCGCCCGTATGGTGCGCAGTTCAAGCGGATTTTCCAAAGCGGCTGTCTACACCCTGCGGAATGTCAGGTAATGCGGCACACGTCCCTCTCGCAGGGCCTTTTTCTCATAACGTGTTGAAATCCAGTCATCCCACGGATTGCGCCAGTCTTCGGGACCTTCACACAGCCATTCAAACCCATGTTTTGGCACCATTTCCAATGTTTGACGCACATAGTCCGGAATGTCGGTGGCCACGCGCAACATGGCCCCTCTTTGCATCACACGCGCAAGCGGTTCCAGATGCTCGGGCGTCACGAACCGCCGCCTGTGGTGGCGCTTTTTGGGCCATGGGTCAGGATAGAGCAGAAAGGCCCGCGCCAGGCTTGCCTCTGGCAACACATCAAACAGGTCCCGCACATCACCGGGATGAATGCGGATATTGTCCTGTGCGCTTTCACGGATCTTGCCCAATAGCATGGCCACACCGTTGATATAGGGTTCACAGCCGATGAACCCGACATCGGGGTTCAACGCGGCCTGGTGCACCATGTGCTCCCCGCCGCCAAAGCCGATTTCCAGCCACAGAGGCTTGCCCGCAAACAAGCGTTTCAAATCGAGCGGTTTTCGATCCGGGTTGACGTCCCAATCCACGGCTCCCGGTGACAAAGCAGCAAGATCTTCGTCAAGATAGGTCTTTTGGCTGTCCCGCAGATGCTTGCCCTTGAAACGTCCATAAAAGTTCCGCCAAGGCGCGCCAGATGGATGTGATCTAGTGTTCATAGGCTTGGACATTATTTCAAACGCCTCACTCGAAAAAATAAGGGCCGCTCAGAAAATAAGCGGCCCAAGGGTATCCAATATCAATAGCTTACACAGCCTTCTTCAAGCTCTCAACCAGATCCGTCTTTTCCCAGCTAAAGCCGCCATCTGCCTCTGGCTCGCGCCCAAAATGGCCATAAGCCGCAGTGCGCTCATAGATCGGGCGGTTGAGACCCAGATGTTCGCGAATGCCGCGCGGCGTCAGATCCATAACCTGTGCGACGGCTTTTTCGATCTCCGCAGGTTCCACCTCGCCCGTGCCGTAGGTTTCGGCATAGATCGACAGAGGCTTGGCCACGCCGATGGCATAAGACAGCTGAATTGTGCAGCGGTCCGCCATACCTGCTGCCACAACGTTCTTCGCCAGATACCGCGCTGCGTAGGCCGCTGAGCGGTCCACCTTAGTCGGGTCTTTGCCCGAAAACGCGCCGCCGCCATGCGCGGCCGCACCGCCATAGGTGTCAACGATGATCTTACGCCCGGTCAGGCCCGCATCCCCATCGGGTCCGCCGATAACAAAAGTACCTGTTGGATTCACCCACCATTCGGTCTTGTCACTGATCCAATCCGCCGGAAGCACTTCGCGAATGTAAGGTTCGACAATAGCCCGAATGTCATCGCTGGTCTGGTCTTCGCTCTCATGCTGGGTCGACAGCACGATCGAGGTAACTTCGACCGGCACGCCATCCTCATAGCGTAGCGAAATCTGGCTCTTGGCATCGGGGCGCAGCGCGGGCTCCTTGCCGGATTTACGCACTTCGGCCAAACGACGCAGGATCGCGTGGCTGTACTGAATAGGCGCGGGCATCAAGGCGTCGGTCTCGGTTGTGGCATAGCCAAACATAATGCCCTGATCGCCTGCCCCGTCTTTGTCCACCCCTTGGGCGATATGCGCGGATTGCTCATGCAGGAAGTTCAGCACATGACAGGTGTTCCAATGGAAATGTTCCTGCTCGTAGCCGATGTCGCGAATGCAATCGCGCGCGATCTGGCCAATGCGGCCCATGTAGTTTTTCAATCGTTCCTGATCCGACAGGCCGACTTCGCCACCCACAACGACCATGCCGCTCGTGGCGAAGGTTTCACAAGCCACGCGCGCGGTGGGTTCTTCGGCCAGAAAAGCATCAAGCACCGCATCGGAAATCCGGTCACAGACCTTATCTGGGTGCCCCTCTGACACGGACTCAGAGGTGAACACATAGTTCTTTCGGGACATAGATTGCTCCATTCAAAAAAATCCGCCACGCCAGGAAGCCGTTGTGACGGTCAAAGGCCTGCATATGCAGCACGCTAGCCTAGGTCAACGCCTAAAGCGTCGCAAAGCGACGGGCGCGCGTTGCGGCCCTGACGCCGCAAAGAACCAGCGCGAGCACCACAAACGGGAGATCACCCAGTTTGGAATAAGCTGTTGCAGCCAGCGCAGGCGGCAAAGGCGCGTCAATCCAGCCAGCCTCGCCCAATGGTATCTGAGCCAGGATATGCCCCGAACCGTCGATAACCGCCGACACGCCCGTATTAGCCGCGCGCACCATTGGCAGACCCTGTTCCACACTGCGCAAACGCGCCTGGGCAAGGTGCTGATACGGTCCGGAAACTTTCCCGAACCATGCATCGTTGGTGATCATCAGAAGCACGTTTGGGCGTTCCGGAGCCGAGAGGATATTGCGTGCAAAGACGCCTTCATAGCATATCAAGGGCAGCGCCTTGCCAATTGAACCCATCTCAAGCACCTGCGCACCGGGGCCTGATGAAAAACCGGCACCAGTTTCCGCAGCCAGCCCCTTAATGCCGAATTTCGCGAGCAATCCCCCCAAAGGCATGAATTCCCCAAAAGGAACAAGGTGATGCTTGTCGTAGAGCCCCGCGAGTTTGCCTTCACCGTCCATGAAGATCAGCGAATTGAAGATTCGGTCGCCTTCAAGCCGCCGCAGCCCCAGAACAATTTCGCTGCCCTGTGCCGCAATCGCAATCGCCGCCAGGGTCTCATCCGCATGATTTAGCAACACAGGAAGCGCAGTTTCAGGCCAGATCACCATGTCAGGCCGCCCAGCCTCTCCTGGTTCGGCTGTAAAAGCCACCTGCCGGTCATAGAACCCCTGCATCTTGTCGGGATCCCATTTTTCATGCTGGGGCGCATTGGGCTGAATAAGCCGTACGATGGGTGCATCGGCCATCTGATCGGTAGTGGTTGGCGGAGGTGTCAGCGCCGCCCCTGCCCCGTAGAGACAAGCCAGGCCCAGAACAGTTACGCCGCCAATCAAACGTCGCCCTGCGAAAACAGTCCAAAGTCCAGAGGCCCCGGCCAAAACCAACAGGATCAGGCCAAGCGCCCCGGCCCAGGAGGACCAGTAAAGCCAGGGCGTGGAAATCAGAACGTGCCCCACCTGCGACCACGGAAAACCGGTCATTAGCCAGCCGCGCAGCGCCTCAAACGCCGTGAACGCGCCAATCCAAGCCAGCGCTCCACCACCTAAGGCGCGTGCCAGGCCAAAGGACAGCGCCCAGAAGAGCGCAAATCCGAAACTGACGCCCAAAATTGCAAATGGCGCCAGCCATCCGTGCCGGACGATATCGACAAAGAACGGTTCAACAATCCAACTGAGCGAAAGAGCAAAATACCCCGCCCCTGACCAGAACCCGATAGAAGCAGCGCGCCGCCAATCCGGTGCGTGTACGTAAAGACCATAGACAGATGCAAGGGCGAGAAAAGTAACCGGCCATAAATTCCAGGGCGCCTGCCCCAAAGCCGCCAGCGCGCCAAGCACGCCAAGACCTGCGAACCGATAGAGCCGCCGCGCTTCGCTGAAACGCTGAAGGCGCGCGACCATGTCTGTCATGCCCTAGCCCTCGGCCCCTTCTGGCAGGCGCACGCGCAGCCGCTGAATGCGACGCGGGTCTGCCTCGGCCACCTGGATTTCGACGCCATTGGGATGCTCTACCAGTTCCCCGCGCACGGGCACACGACCCAGAAGCATGAACACCAGCCCACCCAGCGTGTCGATCTCTTCCTCATCGACTTTTTCAACTTCGGTCAGCGACATACCAATCTCGGCCTCGAATTCATCCAGCGGTGTTTTAGCCAAGGCCATGTAACAGCCCGGCTTTTCCTGGGTCCAATACTGCCCCTCAACCACGTCATGTTCGTCGGCAATCTCACCCACAACCTGTTCAATCAGGTCCTCAATGGTCACGAGGCCATCCACACCACCATATTCGTCAATTACCAGTGCCATATGCCGGCGCTCGGCCTGCATCTTTTGCAGGAGCACCCCGATGGACATGGAAGGTGGCACAAACAACAGCGGGCGCAGCATTTTTTTGAGCGAATAGCGCCCACCGCCGTTGAATCCATGCTTGAGTGCAAAATCCTTGAGGTGCACAAATCCGATGGGCGTATCCAGCGTGCCTTCGTAAACAGGCAGCCGCGTCAGCCCGCTTTCGCGAAAGGTCTGGACCAACTCATCTTTGGTCGAAGTTGCCGCAACCGAGACAATGTCCGCCTTAGGAATGGCCACATCCTCAACCGACAAGCGTCGCAGGTTACCAAGCCCCAAACCGGTGGTCGCCATGGCCTGATCCGATTGCTCAGATTCAACTTCTGTTTCGTCATTTGGAGACAGCGCGCCAAATAGCCTGCTGAAAAAGCCGCTCTGTTGGTCGTCGCTGTCTTGATCTACCGATTGCGCGCCCTGCGCTGCGGTAGAGGAGTCGTCGTTACTATCGCCCATTGTCACTTTCTCGAAAAAGGGATGGCCCCCTCAGGTTGTCAATATGGGTCAGGCAGACCCAGTTTGCCAAGTATTTCGACCTCAAGACCCTCCATCAGGGTGGCATCAAGGTCACGCTCGTGGTCATAGCCCAGCAAATGCAAAATTCCATGAACAAGCAGATGCGTCACATGATCGGCCATCGGCTTGCCTGCCGCCCCTGCTTCGCGCAGGCAGGTGTCATAGGCAATGGCGATGTCACCCAGCTCTGTCTCTTGCGCAGAATCCGGCGCATAGGGCGTCGCTCCGTCGGTTTTTGCTGCCCGTTCCGAACTGGGCCAGCTCAGCACATTGGTCGGTTGCGGTTTACCGCGAAAATCGGCGTTGAGCGCCGCTACACGCGCGTCATCACAGGCAAGAACGGAGATTTCAAAAGCATTGGGATCAAACCCTAAATGGCCAAGCGTCGCCGCCGCAGTACTCTGCGCCAACTCCTCAACGCTCAAAGTGGCCCAACGCGTGTCCTCAATGACAACATCCACCGCCATTGCGCTAAGCGCCTTGATGGACGGACGTGGAAAATTGCATTTTTCCAAGCCATTTTCTTGCAAGAAAATGCGCTCCAGACTCACGCGTCAGCATCATAGGCCTCGATAATGGCCGCGACCAAGGGATGGCGCACCACGTCCTTGGCCGTGAAATAGTTGAAGGCAATGTTAGGGATGTCCTTCAACAGCCGTTCGGCATCATGCAGCCCGCTCGTCACCCCTCGCGGCAGGTCCACCTGAGAGCGGTCCCCGGTAATCACCATCCGGCTGCCCTCACCCAGGCGCGTCAGGAACATCTTCATCTGCATCGAGGTGGCATTTTGGGCCTCATCCAGCACCACAAACGCATTGGCCAGCGTCCGGCCCCGCATAAAGGCCAGTGGCGCAATCTCAATGCGTTTTTCCTCAATCAGCTTCGCTACCTGCTTGCCCGGCAGAAAATCATTCAGCGCGTCATAGAGCGGCTGCATATAGGGATCGACCTTATCCTTCATATCGCCCGGCAGATAGCCCAGCTTCTCGCCCGCCTCGACCGCAGGACGGCTGAGAATAATGCGGTCCACATGCCCTTCGATGAACATGCTCACACCGACGGCGACAGCGAGATAGGTCTTGCCCGTCCCCGCCGGACCAATCCCAAACGCCAGCTCATTGGTAAAAAGCGCGTTCACATAGGCTTTCTGGGCATCGGTGCGCGGCTCTACCGGCTTCTTGCGGGTCTTGATCTCAACCCGCCCGCCTTTGAACATCTCAAGTTGATCACCATTCTCGGGCGCGGCCTCGGAATTGCCCATGCGAAGCTCGCGGTCCACATCGCCCGGCTCAACGCTGCGCCCCTCTTCCAGTCGCTGGTAAAGAGACATCAGAACATCACGCGCCGCTTCGGCACTGTCGGTATCTCCTATGATCGCCAGCTGATTGCCCCGGCGCAAAATCTGCACGCCCAGCGATTTCTCGATATCAGCCAGGTTGCGGTCATATTCACCGCAGAGATCAATCAACAGGAAATTGTCGGGAAACTCGACGACGGTTTCATGTATGGCGTTCGGGTCGTTGGACGGCATCAGCACATGTGTGGCCAATCAGAGCTCCCTTGTGAGCGGATTCGGGGTGATGGTGCCAAGTTGTACGAGCATGTGCAAGCCCGGCCCGTGTGGCCTTAGACGATTACTCTGAAATATGCCAAATGCATGACGTTTCGGGCATTTAATGAGCGAATTCGATCCAAATCAGACCGAATCTGCCACAGAAGACCCAGACTTAAACGGACCAACGACTGTGTTGGGCTCTCCGGCCCCGGAACAGACAGGTTTGCCATCGTGATCCAGCCGTTGCGACAGATACCCCTCAACCCCGTCGTCAATGATCCAGTGGTCACAGCCATTCGGGTCAATCCAGATACCCGCTTTGAGCTCACTGAGATGTTTGCTGTCAAAACCGCGGTCTACCGTCTTATCCGCCTTCGTGCCCAGTTCACCGCACGCCCCCAGCGCGCCGATCAAAGGCAGTGCCGCTACGAATTTCCAAAATGTCATGCCCTGCCCCTTTACCGCACACATGTGATTTCAACGCGGCGGTTCTTGGCCTGACCTGCCGCCGTGGCATTTGTCGCCGTGGGGTTGCGTTCACCATAGCCGCGAACATCGGTGATTTTCGCCCCGACGCCCGACGCCACACGCGCCACGGCATTGGCCCGGCGCAAAGACAGATCAAGATTGTACTCATCAGACGCCCGGCTGTCGGTGTGCCCCGTGATGATGAAAGATTTGGCATCTGCGGTTGCAAAGAACTTGGCCAGCCTGATCTGGCCTGCGTTGCTGATGCGCGCACTGTTGGTGGCAAACATCTGATCGGTGCTGACCACCCCGCACACGATGCCCCTATGACAGACCGGCTTGCCCTGGCGATTGACATGCGGGGTCATGAACCCTTCGGTGCCGTCATCCATCACCCAATGCTCACAGCCATCCGGATCAACCCAGATTGTGGGCACATAGCGCTCGGCGCTTTGCGCATGGCTCGTAACAGCGCCCACGCTCAACGCGGCGCCTGTCAGAACAGCGCAGAGTGATTTGAACACACGCGTTGTCCCCGTCGTCTTTGATGTCATGTTGTCCCCCCAGAAAGATCCGCATGGCAACGCGCGATCTCGTATTTTTCGCAAGCTTAGCAAACTCGCGTCACAAAGGAAGAAAAAAGACACCACATATTGTGAGCAGCATCACGGCTGCCGCAGCATAGGACAGTCAAAGGGCAAACCCTACTTGGAGACGATCCGCCCCGCCAGGGAATTTGCCCCACTATCAATGATTTCCACTTGCGCCAGGTCGCCGATACCCACGTCCGCATCCGCAACATGCACCGCATGCAGATAATCAGATTTTCCAACCATCTGGCCGGGAAGACGCCCCTCTTTTTCGAAAAGAACGCCGACCGTGCGCCCCACCATGGCATCCTGCGTGACGCGTTGATGATGTGTGATGCGTGCCTGCAGGCGCTGTAGACGCTCGGATTTCACGTCCTCTGGCAGCTGATCCCGCTCTGCCGCCGGGGTGCCCGGGCGCGTGGAATATTTGAAGGAATAGGCGTAGCCGTATTTGACCTCTTCGATCAGGTCGATTGTATCCTGAAAATCCTGCTCGGACTCTTCCGGAAAGCCCACGATGAAGTCGCCAGACAAAACAATGTCGGGCCGCGCCGCGCGGATGCGCTCAATGAGCCGAATGTAGCTTTCAGCAGTATGGCTGCGGTTCATCCGCTTGAGAATGCGGTTACTGCCCGACTGCACCGGCAAATGCAGATACGGCATCAGCTTGTCACAGGTGCCATGCGCCTCAATCAAATCATCAGTCATGTCATTGGGGTGGCTTGTGGTGAAGCGGATACGCTCCAGCCCATCGACCTTATCCAGCTCCCAGATGAGCTTGGCCAATGACCAGTCCACGCCATCCGGCCCTGCCCCGTGATAGGCATTCACGTTCTGGCCAAGCAAAGTGATCTCACGCACGCCGCGCTCTACCAGATCGCGCGCCTCTTCCACGACACGCCCCACCGGGCGGCTGACCTCGGCCCCACGGGTGTATGGCACCACGCAGAAGGCACAGAACTTATCGCAACCCTCCTGCACTGTGAGGAACGCGGTTGGGCCGCGTTTGGCTTTCGGCCGGTGGCGCAGCGTGTCGAACTTGTCTTCAACAGGAAACTCGGTGTCGAGCGCCTTGCGGCCTTCCTGCGTTTTTGCCTCCAACTCCGGCAGACGGTGGTAGCTTTGCGGCCCCACCACCAGATCGACCATCGGTTGACGGCGCATGATCTCCTGCCCTTCGGCCTGTGCCACGCAGCCCGCCACGCCAATCTTCAGATCCGGCTTGGCCTCTTTCAGCCCCTTGAAACGACCCAGCTCGGAGTAGACCTTTTCGGCCGCCTTTTCACGGATGTGACAGGTGTTGAGCAGGATCATGTCCGCGTCATCCGGTGTGTCCGTTTCGACATAGCCAGCGCCGCCCATAGCCTCGGCCATGCGTTCGCTGTCATAGACATTCATCTGACAGCCATAGGTCTTTATATAAAGCCGTTTGGGCTTGGACATGTGACGCTCACCTTTGTCGCGGTTTTCGCGCGTCTGCCTACATCAAACCGCCCATGACTTGCAATGCGCGGTGTTTTGTTCGACTTTGCCAGAAAAGAGCAGACCGCACCATGCAGCACAACGATCTGAAGTCACTCCTCAGCTCATCTCCACAGGCACTGGCCAAAGGGCCGATTGCGTTGATTTTCATCGAAGACGAGATCGAGGTCGACAGCACCCTGCGCCATCACCTTGATTGCGGGTTCAAATCGGTTCTGAGCTTCATGCCAAAAGACTTCAAGCTGGCCGAAGATGTGGCGCACAAGGTGCATCGGATCAATTATGATTCAACGCAGGATGTGTCTTACATTGAGCTAGTCAATCAAGTTGTCCCTGCTGCAAATGAGCAATGGCTCTATTTTTGCTTTAACGCCGAGTATCTGTTTTACCCTTTCTGCGAAACCAGAACTGTAGGTGAATTGCTTGCATTCCACACCGAAGAGCGGCGAGATGCGATGCTGTCTTATGTGGTAGACGTCTATGCCGGCGATTTGAACAAGCACCCAAATGCCGTGTCGCTGGAAGACGCGCATCTGGACAAGTCAGGCTATTATGCGCTGGCGCGCAATGACCCGGAAAATCACAACCACCCCAAGGAACGTCAGCTTAATTTCTTTGGGGGTTTGCGCTGGCGCTACGAAGAGCACATTCCCGAAGATCGGCGCAAGATTGACCGGATCTCGCTTTTCCGGGCCAAGCCCGGGCTGATAATGCGTCCTGATCACACGTTCAACGACGAGGAATACAACACCTATGCCTGCCCGTGGCACCACAATGTCACGGCATCAGTCATCTCGTTTCGCGCCGCCAAAGCGCTCAAGCGCAACCCCGGCTCGACCTTCGATATCGAGACGTTCAAATGGCACAACTCGACGCAGTTTGAATGGCATTCGCGGCAGTTGCTGGATTTGGGACTTATGGAACCAGGGCAATGGTTTTAACGCCGACGCGTCCAAATGCGCAGGTCAATCACTACCTTCAGGAACACAATGGCAACAAGCAAACAAAGCGCCCATTTGCTGATCGGTTCCATCGTGCCTTCGATCAAGAGCGCATGGACCACCGTCCCGGTGATGACGATCGCCACAAGCGCGGTATGACCCCGTCGCCAAACTTTTGGGCTTAGGCGCAATCGACGTCTTAGGAGGGCGAAAAGGGCAGCGAGAAAAACAGCCCACATCGCTACGACGCCCCAGATCGAAAACGGTGTGGGGGAGCGGAACAAAAGCACATCGATAACGTCTGGCGGACTGGTGATCCAAAGCCCAATCACATGGATCGCCACGGCAAGTACCAGCCCCGCGCCAACCCAGCGATGCACGCGTCGCCCTTTTACGGCTGATAGACCGGCCAGCGCACCTGCAGCCAAAAGCGGCTGCATAAGCATCAGCGCCAAACCGACAATCCCTGCAAACCCGGCAAGAATATAGACCGGCTCGCGCCAAGCCAGAAGCGGGCTTGTCGCTGCCGCACCAATTGGGATCGCGATGGCAAGCGCAAGCGCGGCCCAAGTCAGAATTGCGCGCATCGACAGAACTGCCCTCTCAGCGCGTCACTCAAACCGGTTTCAGCACAAACTCCACATGCAGCGTGGTGTCACTGGCGCTAGACATGATGGGCCGCAGAAACACGGTCTCAAACGCGGCATCGTCAAACTCCGCATCATAGGCCAGATGCCCATGCGGCTGACCAAAGGCTGGAACGATCTGTGGCATATCCATGCTAAACTCGCCGTTTGCATCGGTGAGTGTCGCACCATGGCTTTCTGGCTCACGCTCATGTCCTTCGGTGGTGTGCGCCCACATCTGAATGCGCCGTCCCTCCAAAGGGGCGCCGTCCCCGGCGCGGCGCACGGAGCCTGTCATCAGGAACCCGCCCCCGCCAATGCGCTCAACAATCGGCGCGCCCGGGTAGTAGTTGTTTGCACCCCCCGGCATGGTCGGCGTCGGTGCAATGCCCTGCGCATGCGCTGGCACCATAAGGCCAGACGCCCCAGTCACGACAACCGCACCACCACCGGCCAGAACATGACGACGAGTGAGAAGTGACTTGCTCATGAATATGCCTCCTTTCGTGCTATGGATTTAAACCTAGCATTGGTGTGCTGTATTCCGAGCTATGTGACAAAAATTTCGTCACGAGCCACAGTCACAGCTTCGTGATCGATCACACTCGTGATCAGCCAAGTTCAGCCGAAGATCATTTTGGAAGACAATATGTGGAATGCGCGGCCGGGCGTCACTCGCTCAGTTTCTTGAGCGTGTCGACAATCGCAGTGCTGCCACTGCTGGAGCTTTGATTATCAAACCCTGTCAATGCTGCAATCTGCCCTCGGGCATCCGCTGAATTGTCATAAAGATTCATGCCAAAGTCATAAGTCAGCTGCATCCGGTCATGCAGGAAAGGCCAAAACGCGCGCTCTTGCCACGCCGCCGCCATCACAGCGATGATGAGGCCCGCACGTACATAGGATGCAGCGCGTTTTGCCCTTACGGACCGTGCTTTATTGATGTCAGCACGCGAAAATTCTGTTCTGGCAGCAGCAGTCATATAATCAGGTTGTCAGGCTTTGATGGCAAGATTTAGGCGCTGCACTGTTCAAATCGCGACAATCCTGTGCGCGAAACCTCCGGGTTCAAACACGGTTTGGGGTC
>JBCAZO010000008.1:0-18004 GCA_038532975.1 Pseudomonadota bacterium | reverse complement strand
CATCGGGTTCATCGGCGTTGCCGTCATCCTGCGCCCTGCGGGGGCGGAGTTTTCCTGGCCTCTGCTTGGCCCAATCACGGGTGCGTTGCTGTATTCACTGGCGATGATCCTGACCCGCACAAAATGCCAGACAGAGGACTACGTCAGCCTCGCCTTTGCACTGCACATCGCCTTCATCCTGTGTGGTGTGATCGGCCTGGCTGTGACAACCCTCCTGGTACAGCCCGCTGATGTGATCGCACACATGCCCTTTCTGACAACCGGATGGGTCGGCATGACACCGACGGACTGGGGCGTGATGGCTGGTCTTGGTCTTTTGGCGATGGCGTTTACCCTTGGTGTTGCCCGCGCCTATCAGATCGCACCGCCTCATATCATTGCCACCTTCGACTATGGCTATGTCGGCTTTGCCTTGCTCTGGGGTGTCGTGTTCTTCTCTGAATACCCCGACGCCCACGCCGTTCTAGGCATGTGTCTGGTTGTATCTGCTGGCCTGATGGTGGCTCTTGGCGCACGAAAGTATCATCCGCCGCCCGCCGCATCCCCCAACTGACATGTGACGGTTGAAACTCCCACGCAGCGCAATACACTAATCTCATTGCGCGGGGGGCGTTTCATGGCATCGGCCAAATTGCATCTGATCAAACTAAGCGTTGGCTCGGAATCTTTCGAAAGTCTGACCGCCTGGCAGGCGCGCCCCGAGGCGCAGGGCCCTGATGGCCTGCCGCGCCATGTCACCCGCATGTGGCCCCGACGCGAAGCAGAGCTTCTGCAAGGTGGCTCGATCTACTGGGTGGTTCAGGGACTCGTGCAATGCCGTCAGCGCATCCTGCGGTTTGACGAAGTGATCCGCGGCGACGGCATTCGCCGGTGCGGTATCGTGCTGGATCCCGAACTCATCCGCACGTCGACCGCGCCCAAGCGCCCATTTCAGGGATGGCGCTATCTTGAGCCAATGGATGCCCCCGTTGACTTGCCCAAAGCCCGTCAGAACGAAGACGCCCTGCCCGCAGATCTTTCGGCGGCGCTGTCGGATATTGGCGTCATCTGAAAAAGCGAAAATGTGACCCTACGTCATGAACACATCGTGCTCAACGCGCCGTGATCCGGCTATTTTTGGCCGTCTGGTCTGAAAAATAAGGCATTATTTCGCCAATTCATTCCACGACTGAGCACGTTTTAGCCGGGACTCAGCAAGCTCTTGCTCACCAAATCACTCCGAGTTGATCATCACTGATCGACCCCCCACTTGTCGCAGCACTCGGTCATGCCGATATGCATCGCACGGCACAGCCGAACACTTAGGACAGTATCCAAAAGGATCCGAAAAATGAAAAAGACACCGAGCATACTCGCCGCAGCCCTCGTTCTCGGGGCAGCACCGGCCTTTGCGGGTTCGGCGACGCCCGCCGCACCTGAACCAGTTATCGAACAGGCAGCCCCAGTCCCGTTCAGCACTCCTGACTGGACCGGCTTTTACGCTGGTGGCCAGCTTGGCTACGCAAACATCGACACCAGCGCTGCGGGCGATGATGATGGGTTCATCGGTGGTCTGACGGCCGGCTACGACTTTGACCTTGGTCAATGGGTCGTTGGTGGCGGTCTGGACTATGATTTCGCCGATATCAGCATTGCTGGTGGCGCAGCTGATCTTGAAAGCGTCTTCCGCGCCAAGCTGCGTGGCGGGTACAAAATCGGTAATGGCCTGCTCTACGCGACCGGTGGTTATGCCTTGGCCGACACCAACACACTTGGAAGTGACGATGGCTACTACATCGGCGCTGGCTATGAGCACCTCGTCACACAGAGTTTCTCTGTCGGTGGTGAAGTTCTCTACCACGAGTTTGACAACTACAACTCGTCTGGTGTGGACGTAGACGCGACCACAGTACAGGTCCGCGGCACGTTCCGCTTCTAAAGCGTTGTCCCAACCCGTCCCTATTTGATCGGGGGCGGGCCGCATGGGGCGGGCATCATCGTTTCCCCTCTTTTGATAGGTGCCCGCCCCGGCGATTTGCGTCAGTCCCGGCTGCGCAAGCCTGTGCGTTGAACAAAGATCACAACCGCAAGCGGTACAACAACCGTCAAACCGGTGACTGTGATAAGTAGCATCCCAAGCTCTGAATAGTCGGCGGTTGTCAGAACCTTGTCACCTTCACGTACATCGCGCGTGATGGTGTAAATCTCGTTGAGATACTTCGTCCCCAGCGTCGAGGCCGAGAGCGCCAGATTGGTGAAAGACGCCATAACCGCAAAGAACGTGGCCTTCAGCTCTCGTGGCGCGTTGCGCGCAATCCAGGCCAGCATCGGGATCATCGCCACCTGCCCCAGAGGGCTTTCCAACGCGGTATCGAAAATCGCAATGAACCGCGCGTCCACGATGCCGCCGGTCACGGCTGCCGTCCACTCCTGCACGCCGTAATAGAGCCCGATATTGGGCAGCGTCAGAAGCCCGCCAATGATGCTCAGCACGACAACAATCCAGACAATGGACCGGGTCGCCATCATCGGGCGCAATAGAATGATCACCAAAAGCGTAACGACCGCCGTGATCAGCGACAGAACTGACTGAAACTGCTGATCAAAGCCGAGCACGTCAATCTCGAACCATTTCTGCCCGTCCCCCGGCCCTGGGATCGCACGAAAGAAAAATATGATGATCGCCGTGCCAATGAGCGCTTTGGCCTGCGCCGGTTCCAGCACGGCCACCAGTTGTCGCATCAGAAAGGCCACAACAGCCATGGAGCCGACAAAGATGATCTCTTGCCCAAACGGCACCTTCCCCAGCCCAACGATCAGTGACAGCGCCACAAACGCTCCGCCGCCGATGAAATACCACCAGTTCGGGGTGGTCTGGGTCTCTGCCTCATCTGCGCCGTTCATCTGACCTGATCGTTTCATCAACCCGGCAAGGATTACGCCGCTCACGGAAATCACCGGGATCAAAAACCCGATCATGTAGACGCGCGCATAAACCTCGCCCTTCTGCGCCTGATCCATGCTCTCAATACCTGAAAACAATGCGATATTGAGAAGCGCTACCGCCACCGTGCCGCCAATGAGCGCGAACCGCCCCAGCGCCTGCATGGTGGTGTGCATCGCCTTGCTGTCTTCTTCGCTGATCGGTGCGCCATTGTCATCATGTAACGGCACCGCCTCAACCGACATTGCGTCGGCCACCGCGTCTTGCAGAACCAAGCCGCAGGGGGCCAGAAGAAAGCTCAGGATATACCATGCTGAGACCGGCATGACCGCTTCCATCATGGCGGTCTGTGTGAGCACAAAATACATGATCCCGACGCTCGTCGCGACGCATCCCGCACCCAGCCAGATGAGCAGCCACTTCCACCGCCAGATCATGTCAACCAGATGCCCCAAAGGCATCTTGAGCGCCCAGGGCAAGCCCGCCCAGAACGCGAGGCTCGCGATATAAGCGGCGGAAAAATCAAGATATTCCTTGACAAAGAATGTCCCGACAATGAGCGTGAGGCCCGAACATCCCGCAGCGAAGTAAACCATCAGCGGCGGCAGGAACGAAAGCCGCATTTGATCTTTCAGATCAAAGATAACTGCGTTGAAATATCCCGCGACCCCCGCCCTAATCTGCATCTATTCTGGACTCTTTACCGTTAGCTTGGGCGCGAAAACCTAACCCCATGTCAAAGAATGTCGAGCACCGCTTCGGGTGGCCGGCCCAGCGCGGCTTTGCCATTCGCAAAGACCACCGGGCGTTCGATCAAAATCGGGTTGGCGGCCATCGCCGCGACAAGCGCGGCCTCATCGGTTTCCTTGGCCAACCCCAGTTCTTTGAAGACCGCCTCGCCCCGACGCATTAGTTTTGCAGCAGGCATATCCAAAGCCTGAAGCGCCGCTGCAATCTCCTCGGCTGTCGGGGCGTCCTGCAAATAGAGCCGCACATCGACCGCCCCACGCTCTTGCAAAAGCGCAAGCGTCTGGCGTGATTTCGAACATCTTGGATTGTGCCAAATCTCTGTCAGAGCCATTTCTCTCTCCCTTTCCCCACAGCCCCAGCAACACTGGCATAGCCTTGGTCTTCCAGCAGTTGATCCAGATCTCTGGCAATCCGCCCAACCAATCCCAGCCCGTCATAAACCAGAGCCGAATAAAGCTGCACCGCGCTGGCGCCTGCGAGGATTTTCTCGAAGGCATCCTGCCCGGACGAAATACCGCCGACACCAACGAGAGGCATCTTGCCATCGGTCAACTGCGACAAACGCGCCAGAACACGTGTCGAGCGCTCAAAAAGTGGCACACCCGAAAGTCCACCCGCCTCTGCGGCATGTGTGCTGTGCAAACCCTCACGCGACAGGGTGGTGTTGGTGGCAATGATAGCGCTTACATTGCTCTCCTGCGCCACCCCGGCCACTTCGGCAAGTTCATCATCCGTCAGGTCGGGCGCGATTTTGAGGAACACCGGTATAGGTCGCGCCAACCCGCCGCGCGCCTCCATCACCCCATCCAAAAGCGCCCGCAGAGCCGCCCCGCCCTGCAAATCCCGGAGCTTTTCGGTGTTGGGGCTTGAGACATTGACCGTCGCGAAATCCAGATGCGCGCCGCAATGCGCCAGCACGCGGGCAAAATCCTCTGCCCGGTCGGCACTGTCCTTGTTGGCCCCGAGGTTGAGACCGATGACAGCCCCCTTGGGACGCGCCGCCAGCCGCACCTTCGCGGCTTCCATCCCTTCGTTGTTGAACCCAAAGCGATTGATCACCGCGCGGTCTTCGCTCAGTCGGAACAGCCGGGGTTTCGGGTTGCCCGGCTGGGGCCGTGGGGTAGTGGCACCCACCTCGACAAAGCCAAATCCCGTCTTGGCCAGGGGCGTCAAGGCCACGGCATTCTTGTCAAATCCCGCGGCAAGCCCAATGGGATTGGCCAGCGGAACACCTGCCAGCTCTGTTCGCAACCTGTCTGACGTGATCTCTCCGGGCAATGTTGCCAGACCCGAACGCAACGCCCATAACGCCAGACCATGGGCGCGCTCGGGGTCAAGCCGGTGCAAAAGACCCAGCCCAATACGGTCCATCAGCTTCATACCATCTGGTCCGGAAACTGATGCACACCGTCTTCAAAGGACAGAGGCAACGCCCATGTCAAATCATCGAGCATCAGGGGTGCATAAAGATGCGGGAATAGCGCCCCGCCGCGCGACAGCTCCCATTTCAACGCGTCCCCCAACTCGTCAGCGTCCACAGCTAAGAGCATCAAATCATCTTCTCCAGCAAAGTGCTTGGCGGCCGTCTCTGCCGCCTGTTCAGCTGTTGAGAAATGAATGTAACCATCCGCCATATCCACAGGTGCGCCGTCGGTCTGGCCTGCATCGCAGAGGGCCTTCCATTCCTTCCGGCGGAAAATCTTGTAGATCAGCATGGGTTTGGTCATGCCCCGGCGCGCAGAAACGGTCAAGCGCTTTGCAAGCATGAGGCGTTAATGCAACCTGAACATGTTCGGCGCCGCAGCGTTTCGTACGCGAAACATTTGCCCCTCTTGCATTTGCTGCTCATATCCGGCCTATGGAAATCCATGAGCAAAGTGCGAGATCAATACGAGGCGTTTCCCTACCCCGAGCGCAATCCACGCGACGAGAAAAAGCGCCTGATCCTTGGCTCTCCGTCGTTGCCACAAGAAATTGACCATTTCATCTTTGGCGGCCAGCGGGATTGGTCGAAGCCCTTGCGTATTCTCGTGGCAGGTGGCGGCACGGGCGATGGGCTGATCCAGCTCACGACGCTTCTGACACAATACAAACGCCCCTATGAGGCCACCTATATCGACTTGTCCAAAGCTTCACGTGATGTGGCAGAAGCGCGCGCCAAGATACGGAAATTACAGAATATTACCTTCATCACCGAAAGCCTTCTGGAAGCGCCGAAATACGGCCCGTTTGACTACATCGACTGCTGCGGCGTGTTGCATCACTTGCCCAATCCGGATGAAGGATTTTCCAAACTCCGGGAGGCCCTCGCGCCGGGCGGTGGCCTTGGGTTCATGGTTTACGCACCCTATGGCCGATCCGGCGTGTATCCCCTTCAGGAGGCGTTTGGCGCGCTTTTTGCAGACATGTCGCCCAAAGACCGCATCAAGGCCGCGCGCAAGGTCTATGACCGCCTGCCCAAGGGGCATCCTTTCAAATCGAACCCCAATGTGAATGACCATAACGCGGGCGATGCGGGGTTTTACGATTTGCTGCTGCATAGCCAGGACCGCGCCTATGATGTGGCCGAGCTGTGCGCCACGCTTGAGCGGACCGGCTGGGCCCTGTCGGGCTTTGTGCAATCGGCGATGTACGACCTCACACGCTTTGCCCCGATGCCGGACGGCATGGATGCCATCTCTGCGATGGCTGTCGCCGAAAAACTCAATGGCACGATCCGCACCCATGCGGGTTACGCCGTGGCTACTGGGGATGCATATGCTCCGGCCAGTGGTAAAAACCGTGCGTTGATCCCGCATATCAAAGGCATTCAGGCCAAACAGCTGGCGCATGCCATCGCTACGGGCCAAGCGCCCACGCCCAAGGTGGGAGACGCCAATCTTTCGGGCACGTTGAACCTGCCCCGCGAGGCCGCTGCTGTGCTGGCGGCGATTGATGGCCGACGATCACTGCAAGAGATTGCGACGCTGTGCAAACTTGATCCGCTCGCTTTTGGCGCGCTTTGGAGCAAGATCGAGAGCACCCTTGCGCCTTGGGGTTTGCTGGTGTTCTCGGGCGTTCTGCGCTGACCATGTGTGGCCGTTTTGCTCTGACCCTGCCGCCCGAGGCCATGGCGCAGCTCTTTGCCGCTGTGCCGGGAAACGACCTTCCCGATGTGCCCAACTTCAACATCTGCCCCACAAACACGGTGCATGCTGTGACCTCTGAGGATGGCCAAAGGCGCCTGCGCGCGATGCGGTGGGGGTTTTTGCCGCATTGGTACAAAAATCCAAGCGACGGGCCGTTGCTGATCAACGCCCGCAGCGAAACGATTGCCGAGAAACCCGCCTTTCGAAGTGCCGCCCGCGCGCGGCGCTGTCTGATCCCGGCGACGGGCTTCTACGAATGGACCAAGGATGACGAGGGTAAGCGCCTGCCGTGGTATATTGCCCCGACCGAAGGCGCGGCCCTGGTCTTTGCAGGGGTGTGGCAAGACTGGGTTAAGGGGGACGACGCGTTTACCACCTGCGCCATTGTCACCACAGATGCGAATGCGCGCATGCAGACAATCCACCACCGGATGCCGGTGATCCTATCCCAGGATGACTGGCCTTTGTGGCTGGGAGAAGCCGGGCACGGGGCGGCCACATTGATGAAAGCTGCTGCGGAGGATGCGCTGCGGTTTCATCGGGTGGACCCAAAGGTCAATTCCAATCGCGTCAGCGGACCGGAGTTGATCGAGCCGTTTGAGGCATAGCCCGCAGGGCACGCTCTAGGCAGTCATCAACCGTGCCATATCGAGCATCCGGCACGAAAACCCCCATTCATTGTCGTACCAGCCGAAGACGCGCAACAGCCCACCGGTGGAAACAGAGGTTTCTGGCCCGACTATCACAATGGACTCTGGTCGCATGCGCAGGTCCGCGCTGACCAACGGTTGCTCGGTCCAGCCGAAGACACCGCCCGGTCGGACTGCGTTTTGCAGCACAGCGTTGACCGAAGCTGCATTCACCGGCGTGTTGGTCTGCACCGTGAGATCAATGCAGGACACGCTGGCGGTGGGCACACGGATCGCCCGCGCCTCGATCCGGCCTTGAAGATGCGGCAGGACAAGGCCCGTCTGATGCTGGGCGCTTGTGGTTGTAGGCACCATGGAAATGGCAGCGGCTCGGCTGCGTTCGGGCGCGGCGCGGGGTTTGTCGACGGTGGGTTGGCTTCCGGTGTAACAATGCACGGTCGTCATTTGTCCGCTGACAAGTCCGAACGCCTCATCCAGAAGCCGCGCAAGTGGAGCCAGCGCATTGGTGGTGCAGGAGGCGTTGGAGACGATCCTGTGATCGCCAATCTGGTCTTCGTTGGCCCCTAGGACACTCGTGACATCGACCTCGGCAGACGGGCCGGAAACGAGCACCTTGGTTGCCCCCGCAACGAGACCCCGCTCGGCCACAGCACGGGTGCCGCCCATACCGGTGCATTCCAGAACAACATCTACGGAGCTAAGATCCAGCGCGCTGAGGTCGGGTTCGGAATAAAATGGAATGTGCCGCGCACCAATCTTGAGAATGCCGTTCTCACCTTCTACAGGGTCCGGCCATGGACCAAAGACGCTGTCATATTGAAAGAGATAGGCGCAGGTCGACAGCGGTTCGATCTCGTTGATACAAAGCAGCTCAAAGTCCGGTGCATCCCGCAGCAGAATGCGCAGAAGCGTTCGGCCGATGCGGCCAAACCCGTTGATGGCGACGCGGATGGGACGGTTGGGCATGTGGGCTCTCCTGCACATGGGTCAGCAATGTTGACTTTATGCGGGAAACTGCATTTGGCCAGCCATGAAACATAATTTGATCAAATTATTCAGCTCACGCCTCTGTCGCCTGCGCTTCTAGTGTCGGGTATCGCATGCCCAACGTGATGCCCCGGGCCACAAAGCTAATGAGTAGCGCAATCCAAAGCCCGTGATTGCCGTATTCCGGCACCAGAAGCAGCGCAGTAATAATGTAGATGATCAGGCTCACTGCCATCATGTTCCGCATATCTTGTGCTCTTGTAGCGCCGATGAAGATGCCATCGAGCATCCACGCCGCGATCCCGGCAACCGGAGCAAGGATCATGTAGATAAGATAAACGCGCGCGGCGCGGCGCACCTCCTCTGATGTGGTCATCAGATCAATGATTGCGCCGCCAAAAAGCGCAAAGCTAAGCGTCAAACCGGTTGTAATGATTACGCCCCACAGGCTGGAGAGCAACGCGCTGCGCCGCAAGTCAGCGCGGTTGCGCTGGCCCATCGCCTGACCCACCAACGCTTCGGCAGCAAAAGCAAACCCGTCCAGCGCGTAGGCCGTGATATGCAGGAATTGCATGAGCACCTGATTGGCGGCCAGCTCTGTGTCGCCAAAGTCACCGGCGATGAAAAGAAATGACACAAAGATCGCCTGCAGCATGAGCGAACGCAGCAGGATGTCACGATTAACCGCCATCATCAGGCGCAAGCGGGCACGGTCAAAGACACGCGGCCAGTCTTTCCACGCGGGGCTTTTGAGAACGTCGCGGCAAAGCCAGAGGCCCAGTGCAAAGCCCGCCCATTCCGCGATGAAGGTGGCGAAGGCCACGCCCTCGACACCCCAGCCAAGGCCGAGGACAAACCACAGATCGAGGATAATGTTGATCCCGTTCATCACGACTTGCAGTGCAAGCACGGCGCGGGTGCGCTCCTGTGCGATGAGCCAGCCGGTTACACCGTAGAGCGCGATGACCGCGGGCGCGCTCCAGACGCGGATGGCCATGTAGTCGCGCGCGAGGCTTTCAACCTCGGCACTGGCGGGCGAGATGAGAAATGACCCGTAAAAGAGCGGAATTTGCAGCATGATGATGGCGACACCCGCTGTGAGGCCGATCATCATGGCGCGGGTCAACATCGCGGCCACTTCGCCAGTCTGTCCCGCGCCATGCGCCTGACTGGTGAGCCCCGTGGTGCCCATGCGCAGAAAACCGAAGACCCAGTAGATCGCCGTCAGGATGATGGCGCCGATGCCTACGGCTCCAATCGGTGCCGCCTCTCCCAATTGCCCCACAACGCCGGTGTCCACAGCACCAAGGATCGGTACGGTGGCGTTGGAAATTACAATCGGGATGGCAATGTTGAGCACCCGTTTATGGGTGATCGGCGCGCTGGCCTGACTGGCGGTCTCAGCCATTCTGGCGCGGCATGACGAAATGCCCGGTGGCCTGCGCAAAGGGGCGCGCGCGATTGTCTTGCCAGGCCTCTGCCTTCACAGACGCATAGCGACGACCCGAGCGTGTGATGTGCGCGCGCGCATAGGCGTCTCGCGGCAGGCCCGAGCGAAGATAGTCGACTGTGAACCCGATCGTTTTGGGCAAGCGAGGCAGCTTGCCGGAAGCCAATGCATCTGCATCCAACCTCCCGCTTTCAACCTCGTCCCAGATCATGGCCCAACTCAGGCCAATGATTGACGTCACTTCAAGAAACGCCGATGTCGCGCCGCCGTGCAACGCCGGCAAAAGCGGGTTGCCAATGAGCTTGTCATCAAAGGGCATGACCGCTGTCAGCTCATCACCGCGCCGATCAAAGCTAATGCCCAGAAACTGTGCGTAAGGCACACCGGTGGCGAGGGCGGCCAGCGCTGCATCTCGCCGCTGTTTAACGATCTGCACAGGTTCAGGGGCTTTTCGGCTCATGGCTTGGCCTCAACCGTGAAGGTCCCGGTGGCTTGGGCCACGGGGTTCTCTTCGTCATCATCCATGGCCTGAGCCCGCAGAAAGGCCACCGAGCGCGTGATGTGGTAGCATTCGGCGCGTGCCTTGATCTTTTGGCCCGGTGTGGCCGGGCGCATGTAGTCAATCCGCAGGTCAATCGTCGCCGTGGCCCCTGGTGAGGACGGGTGGCTCATGGCTGCAGCCCCGCAGCACGTATCCATCAAAGCCGACACCGCGCCGCCATGAATAACACCGGTTTCGGGGTCGCCGACAAAGCGCTCATCATAGTCCATCACGATCTCGGCAGTCCCTGCCCCAATATCCGTCAGATTCATGCCAAGCGCCCGCGAATGCGGGATGGCGTCGATAAATTGTTGGGCAAACTTGGTCTTGTCCACTGGCGCACCCTCTGGCTTGGCTGTCGCTATATGATCCAGAAGTGAACAGGCCTTCAAGGGCTAGCGGTTGCCCTACGCGCCGGTCTTTTCTAACATTGTACCTAAGGAGGAGAGGCCATGTCGGACAAACGGCTGTCTTTCAAGGAAATGTGCGCCAAGTTTGATGTCACACCGCGAACGCTGCGTTACTATGAATACATCGAACTGATCAGCCCCGAGCGCGAAGGCCGGTCTCGGTTTTACACGCCCAAAGAAGTGGCGCGCATGAAACTGATCCTGCGTGGACGGCGCTGGGGCTTTGCGCTCGAAGAGATCCGCCAATGGCTTTTGATCTATGAAGAAGAAGGCACGGACGCGCAATTGCGAACCTGGATTGATCTTGCTGATCAAAAACTCGCCGAGCTGGTCGAGCAGAAAGCGCAGCTTGAAGCCAGCATTTCGGAATTGAAGGATATGCGCGATTCGACGGCAAAGTCGCTTGGATAGGGGCGTTTTAATCTGACGCCTAGCAGGCAAACCGTCACTCATCGCGTCATAAAATTGTGCAATTCCCCGGTTTACCTTGATTAATCTTACGTAAACTTAAAAGTGACGTTACGTACCGGTTACGTCAACTCTGATCTCTGTTGTATCGAAAGGACGACGCCCCCAGGTCTTTACCACGAGATCGAGATGAACAGGTGGTGACATGAGTACCGAGATGATGACAATCCGCCAGATGTGTGATGCGTTTAAGGTAACGCCTCGGACGCTGCGGTTTTACGAGTCCAAAGAACTGCTATTCCCCAAGCGCGAAGGCCAAAAGCGGCTGTTCACCAAGCGTGACCGCGCGAGGCTCAAACTGATCCTGCGCGGCAAGCGGTTTGGCTTCAGCCTGGAGGAAATTCGTCAGTTGCTGAACCTTTATGACAAAGGGGATCAGCAACTCACACAGCTGACCCAGACCTATGAGGTGGCCAAGACACGGCTCAATGATCTTGAGCGCCAGCGTGATGAGCTGACCGCGGCCATTGACGACCTCAAAGATCAGATGAAGTGGGGCGAGAAGATGATCGCCTCAATCCGACAAACACCGAAAGCAGCCGAATAAAACCGGCACCTCATTTGTGATGATTTAGGGAGACCACCACATGCCCAGCTACACCGCCCCCACCAAGGATATGGAGTTCATTCTGCACAATGTGCTGAAAGTGTCCGAGCAAGACACCCCCGGCTATGCCGATCTGGACCGGGATTTCACCTCGGCCATCCTGGAAGAAGCCGGCAAGCTGGCCTCTGAGGTGCTGGCCCCCTTGAATGTTGTTGGTGACACCGAAGGCTGTGTTCTGGAAAACGGCGTGGTGCGCACGCCCACGGGCTTCAAAGATGCCTTTGAGCAAGTGAAAGCGGGCGGTTGGACCGGTATTGACCTGCCAGAAGAATACGGTGGGCAGAACATGCCCTACATCATGTACACGGCTGTGGGCGAGACGTCTTCTGCCGCAAACCAGGCCTTTACCATGTATCAGGGCCTGACCCATGGCGCAGCTTCGGCCATTCTGGCCCATGGATCAGAAGAGCAGAAGAACACCTATCTGCCCAAAATGACATCCTGCGAGTGGACCGGCACGATGAACCTCACCGAGCCGCATTGCGGCACGGATTTGGGCCTGATGCGCACCAAGGCGGTGCCACAGGATGATGGCAGCTTCAAAATCTCCGGCCAGAAGATTTTCATCTCGGCTGGTGAGCATGACATGGCCGACAATATCATTCACCTTGTGCTGGCCAAGATCCCCGGCGGGCCTGAGGGCATCAAGGGCGTGAGCCTTTTCATTGTGCCCAAGTTCATGGTCAATGAGGATGGATCGCTCGGTGCACGCAACGGCGTGAGCTGTGGTAAGATCGAAGAGAAAATGGGTATCCATGGCAACTCAACCTGCGTGATGAACTACGACGAGGCGACAGGTTTCCTTCTTGGTGAAGAACACAAAGGTATGCGCGCGATGTTCACCATGATGAACGAAGCACGTATTGGCGTAGGCATGCAGGGCCTGGCCCAGGCCGACGTCGCCTATCAGAACGCGCTGGAGTATGCCAAGGATCGTCTGCAGGGCCGGGATGTGACCGGTGCGAAGAACCCTGATGGTCCGGCTGATCCGCTGATTGTGCATCCCGATATTCGCCGTAACCTTCTGGATCAAAAGAGCTTTGTCGAAGGTGGCCGTGCCTTCCTGCTATGGGGCAGCCAAATGATCGACCAGTCCCATCGCGGTGGCGATGAGGCGGCAGAAGGTCTTGTGAGCCTGCTCACGCCGATCATCAAGGGTTTCCTGACAGATGAAGGTTACGACATGACCGTGCAGGCCCAGCAGGTCTATGGCGGGCATGGCTACATCGAGGAATGGGGCATGTCGCAGTTCACCCGCGATGCCCGGATCGCCATGATCTATGAAGGGGCCAATGGCGTTCAGGCGCTGGACCTTGTGGGCCGCAAGCTTGCGCAGGATGGCGGCAAACACGTGATGGCCTTCTTCAACCTGGTGAAGTCTTTCATCAAGGAGAATGAAGGCAACGAGGCGCTGAAAGCCGACTTCCTTGATCCTTTGAAGGAAGCGTCCAAACATCTGCAAGCCGCGGGCATGTATTTCATGCAAAACGGGATGAAAAACCCGAACGCCGCGCTGGCAGGGTCTTATGACTTCATGCACCTCTTTGGGCATGTCTGCCTTGGCCTGATGTGGGCGCAAATGGGCAAAGCCGCGATGGAAGCGGTGGAGAGCGGCGAAGGCGACACGGCGTTCTACAAGACAAAGATCGCCACGGGCCGCTACTACATGAAACGCCGCCTGCCTGCGACGGCGATGCATCTTGCACGGATCGAGAGCGGTGCGGAGCCGGTCATGGAGCTGGAAGCCGAAGCATTCTGAAGACACATGGGTGGGTTGAAAACCCACCCTACCCCGCAAGATGACTGGGAGGACATCATGCCCAAACGCTTTCGCCTGACCCGGCGGTTTAACGCCGCGATGACCGAGGATGGCTATCGCCGGTTGCGGAAATTCGCACAAGAAGCTGGTCTGGATGAAGGCGAGGCACTGTCGTTCCTCTTTGAAAACTTCGACAGCGTGATCAACGAAGACACGTTTGGTCACCGGCTCAGGCTCTTTAATTCAGAGCTCGAGGCGCGCAAGAAATAAGGGAGCGGATGCATGTCAGCATGGATGACAGACGAACACCAGATGCTGTCGGAGATGACCTACAAGTTCATTTCCGAAGAATGGGGCCCGCATTTCGAGCGCTGGCGCAAGGACGGAATCATGGATCGCGAGACCTGGACCCAGGCCGGTGAGTTGGGCCTTCTGTGCCCCTCGATCCCCGAGGAATATGGCGGCGCGGGGGGTGATTTCGGCCATGAGGCGGTGATCTGCATCGAGCAGTCCCGCGCCAATCTGGCCAGCTGGGGCAACCCCATTCATTCCGGCATCGTGGCGCATTACATCCTGGCTTATGGCTCGGAAGATCAAAAGAAACGTTGGCTGCCCAAGATGGTGTCCGGTGAATTGGTCGGCGCACTGGCGATGACAGAGCCGGGCGCAGGATCCGACCTTCAGTCGATGAAATCCAAAGCGCTGCGCGACGGCAACTCCTATCGGCTGAACGGGCAAAAAACTTTTATCACCAACGGTCAACACGCCAACCTGATCATCGTGGCCGCCAAGACCGACCCCAAGGAAGGCGCCAAGGGCATTTCCATGGTCGTGGTGGAAACCGATGAGGCAGAGGGGTTCACCCGGGGGCGTAACCTGGACAAGAACGGGCTTAAGGCCGGGGACACATCAGAACTTTTCTTCGATAACGTGGAAGTGCCGCCGGAGAACATCCTGGGCGGCGAAGAAGGCCGCGGATTCTATCAGATGATGGAGCAGCTGCCGCAGGAACGGCTGATCATTGCCTGCGGCGCGCAAGGCGCGCTGGAGGGCGGCGTAGAGCGCACGATTGCCTACACCAAAGAGCGTGAAGCTTTTGGCGGATCGATCTTTGAGAAGTTTCAGACGATCCGCTTCAGCCTGACTGAATGCCTGACCAAGACCAAGGTGGCGCGCGCGTTTCTGGACGAATGCATCGCCGAGCATCTACAGGGCAACCTGAGCGTGGAAAAGGCCGCGATGGCCAAATACTGGCTGACCGACACGCAGTTTGAGGTTCTGGATACTTGTGTGCAGCTGCATGGCGGCTATGGCTATATGGCCGAATATGACATCGCCGAGATGTGGGCCGATGCGCGCGTGCAGCGCATCTATGGCGGCACGAACGAGATCATGAAAGAGCTGATTTCGAGGTCGTTGTGATGGTGAATGCAGGTGCATATACTGCGGATGGACGCCTCCGGCGGGAGTATTTCCGGCAAGATGAAGAGCGGCGGTCCACCCCGCCCAACGCGCAGGCCAATTGGCATCAGGCACTGGAGCGGGGCTTCACCTTGCACGGCCATCGGCTCTCCAGCCTGTACCGCAAGATCTTTGGAGCACGACGCGGGTTAATTTCGGGTAAATCAGCCTCTCATTCATCTTGCTCAAAATACTCAGGACCAAAACCTATCGCGAGAGCCGCTCAAGGAGGTTTAGTATGACCATCAAACTTTACTGCTTTGGCGAAAGCGGCAATGCCTATAAGGCGGCTTTGGCACTGGAGCTTTCGGGGCTAGACTGGGAGCCGGTGAAGGTTGATTTCTTCGGCGGCGAGACGCGCAGTGACGCCTACCGCCAGGACGTCAATGAGATGGGCGAAGCACCGGTTCTGGTGGATGGCGATTTCAAGACCAGCCAGTCAGGCGCGATTCAGGCCTATGTGACCGAGAAATCCGGCAAGTTTGGCGGCAAGGATCATGCGGAGAACTACGAGATATTCCGCTGGGTTTTATGGGACAATCACAAGCTTTCGTCCCAAGCAGGCATGACGCGGTTTTTGATGAACTTTCTGCCTGAGGACAAACGTCCGGCGGAAGTGATTGCCTTCATGCAGGGCCGTCTGAAAGCCGCTTATGAGACCCTGAACGCCCGGCTTGAAGGGCGCGACTGGATTGTTGGGGATCAGATCAGCAATGCCGATATTTCCTGCTGCGGATATCTCTTTTTCCCCGAACCTTTCGGCTTTGAGCGTGCCGACTGGCCCAATATCGACCGCTGGCTTGGCAAGATTGAGGCCACACCCGGCTGGAAACACCCCTATGACCTGATGCCCGGCAGCCCGGCTGACCGCGCCTGAACCAAGGAGACCACTATGACCGAAGCCTATATCTACGACGCCGTGCGCACACCGCGCGGCAAGGGCCGTAAGGACGGCGCTTTGCATGAAGTCACTGCGGTGCGGCTCAGCACGCAGGTTCTGAATGCACTCAAAGACCGCAATGGCCTGGATGGCCACGCCATTGAGGACGTGATCTGGGGCAACGTCACGCAGGTGATGGAGCAAGGCGGGTGTCTTGCCCGGACGGCTGTTCTGGCCTCTGATCTGGACGAATCCATTCCGGGTCTTGCGATCAACCGGTTCTGTGCCTCTGGCATGGAGGCGGTGAACCTGGCCGCCAACCAGGTCAAAGGCGGGGCTGGTGAGGCTTACATCGCTGGTGGCGTGGAGATGATGGGCCGCGTGGCCATGGGCAGCGACGGCGCGGCGATTGCCGTGGACCCGAGCGTGGCCATGGAGACCTATTTCGTCCCCCAAGGCATTTCGGCCGATATTATCGCGACAGAATATGGCTTTAGCCGCGATGACGCCGATGCACTGGCCGTGGAAAGCCAGAACCGCGCCAAGGCGGCCTGGGATGACAAGCGGTTTGAGAAGTCGATCATCACAGTCAAGGATCAAAATGGTCTGACGATCCTTGATCATGACGAGTACATGCGCCCCGGTACGGATATGCAGGCACTGGGCAGTCTCAACGCCAGCTTCCAGCAGATGGGTGAGGTGATGCCGGGCTTTGATGCGGTGGCCAAGCTGAAATACCCACATCTGGAGCGGATCAACCACATCCACCATGCGGGCAATTCATCGGGCATCGTGGATGGCTCTGCCGGGGTGCTGATTGGCAACGAGGAATTTGGCAAGAAATACGGGCTGAAGCCGCGTGCGCGCATTCGCCAGACCTGCAAGATCGGGACCGATCCTGTAATCATGCTGACCGGGCCGGTGCCGGCGACCGAAAAGATCCTCGCCGATAGCGGCATGAAGATTTCCGACATTGATCTTTTCGAGGTCAATGAGGCGTTCGCTTCGGTTGTGCTGCGCTTTCAGCAGGCGTTTGATGTGGACCCGGCTTTGGTCAACGTCAACGGCGGCTCGATTGCTATGGGCCACCCGCTGGGGGCGACCGGGGCGATCATTATCGGCACGCTTCTGGATGAGCTTGAGCGCACCGACAAGGAAGTGGGCCTCGCCACGCTCTGCATTGCGTCGGGCATGGGTGCGGCCACGATCATCGAGCGGGTCTGATGCCCAAACTTGATCTCTCAGCCATCCCTGCGAGAACTGGATCGAGCTATCCGGGCAAGCTGTCAGACGGGTTTGAAGGCCGGTCTGTTCAGCCTCTCGGCGATGCAGGCGGACTTACGCAATATGGCGTGAACCTTGTCCGCCTTGCCCCCGGCGCGGCCTCGTCCCTGCGGCATTACCATATGCAGCAGGATGAGTTCGTGATGGTGACCAAAGGGGTCTGCACCCTGATTGATGATGAGGGCACGCATCAGTTGGGGGTTGGCGATTGTGCCACTTTCCCCGCGGGTGAGGCCAATGGCCATCATCTTGTGAACAGAACCGACGCGCCTGCCGCCTTTCTGGTGGTGGGCACGCGGACGACAACCGAGACCGGATACTACAGCGACATCGATATGATGGTGACGTTCGATGAGGCCGGTTTTTCCTTTACCCGCAAAGACGGCGGCCTTCTGACGGCTGACCAGACCGGAGAAGACACATGACTGATTTCACAATGGAAAAAGGCGCTGATGGCGTCGCGATCATCACTTGGGACACGGTTGGCAAGTCCATGAACGTGATGAACCAGCAAGGGTTCGATGATCTGGAAGCGCTGATTGACGACGCGCTGGCGGATGATGCCGTGAAGGGCGTGATCCTGACCTCGGGCAAGGAAGGCTCGTTCGCCGGAGGCATGGACCTCAACATCATCTCGAAAATGAAAGAGATGGCAGGCGACAATCCGGCCAAGGGCCTTTTTGAGGGCCTGATGAAAACCCACACC